>JBLKOQ010000002.1:0-74468 GCA_047602885.1 Candidatus Woesearchaeota archaeon
AGTAGTTTTTTGGATCCTTATGATCATAATCGTACTCGTGAAATGCTGGATTGGATGGCAATGCTTAGTGATGATGAGTTTTATACTCATGATCAGGTTCAAAGCTTGGCTACAAGGTTTGGTGAGGGTATTATTAATCCTGAGACGGGTGATAGGGTAGAATATGATACTGGTCTTGTTAATGTTGATGAGTATTATGCTGCTAGGGAGTTTTATGAGAAAGCCAAAGAAATGCATGAGTGGGCGATTGCTAATGAGCATCGTGCTGATTCTATTAAGCCCGAGCATTATCTGAATTTTAATGCTTGGAGTATTCGTTTGTTTGGTTGGCCTTATCCTGACCCTGAGTTTGATATGCCTTTAGTTGATAGTTTGATGGAGGTTACTGGTCTTGAACCAGGTGCTGGTTTTCTTGATCTTGCTCCTGTGAATTGGGGTTTGACTGATTATGGTACTACTGCTTATGAGATGATGAATTTTATTGGTTTAGAGTCTGTGTTGACTGGTAATGAGTCTTGGATGGCTTGTAGGACGAATGTTGAGAATAATCCTAGTGCTAGTCAGAATTTTATTCCTGATACTGGTTTCTTGTATGACGTGTATGGTTTTGATGTTCGTGTTCAGAGTATGCTTTATAGTCCTGGATTAGTTGTTTTGAAGCTTGTTGGAACTCCTGGTCCTCCTGTTGACTGGTATGATATGACTTTGAGGGTTGAGCATCCTGTTAGTGGTACTCTTATGGATTTGGGTGGTTATGTTGATGGTCATAGGCTTAGTCTAGTTTATGCTCATATTAGTGGTTATGATGGTGATATGGATGATCCTAGCGTTCCTGATGTTGGTGATATTATTTTGCCCAGGGAACATTTTGCTTGGCTTAATACTCAGCGTCCAATATTACTTGGTGATTTTCAGGGTTACGTTCCTGCAGAAGCCAATATTCCAGGACCTCATAGGCCTGGTTATCCTGAGCGTACACAAGTTGATATGTTTTATGAGGGTCTGGCTCCTGGGCTTAAGGCGGGTTGGAATGATCCTAGGGCTAATAGGCATGATGTGCCTGTGAATTATTCTGTTGCTATTGGTAATAGGAGTGTTTTTGCTCCTTGTAGGTATGGTATTCACGAGCCTAAATAGTATGAATTGTGGCAATGTTTATATACTTGGTATTCTTTAGTTTGTTTATGAGGATTGTGGTTTGGTTCTTATTGATAGTGTTATTGTCTGGTGTTGTTTATGCGGGTGTATTGACTGGTACTAGGAGTGTTGGTCCTGAAGGTACTACTTTTACTCTATGTTATCGGCAGGGTTGTTCTACTGGCTCTTTAGGACCTAATCAGTGTCATCCTACTAATCAGCCTAGATGGTGTCCTTTGGACAGCACAGGTAATACTGCTCTGAGGAATAACGCTAGTTATTGTAATTGTCCGATTCATTTTGAGCCGGACGATGATGGAATTAATTGCAGAGCATGTCGGAATCCTTGTGAGAGGTGTCCTGATGATTATAGTTGTACTAGTCCTACTACTGATTGGTGTACTACTGATCCTACTTGCATTCCTCCAGTACCTGTATTTGTTGGTTATGCGAGGTTCACGAGCAATAGGGCTAGTTGTCCGGAGTTGAGAGGACAATATCTTTATGGTGTTCCTAGAAGTGATGGTACTTATGGAGATTGTTTTTTGTTTAGCAGGGTATGTGATAGAGGTGATGGTTTGAGGAGCTCAGGTGTTATTTTGGGTCATATTATGGAAGTTTGTCCTGATGGTTATACTGACATTTATGGGGGGTTTAGGACTACAGGCCTTATTACAGTGCAGACTGGTACAAGGTGTAGAAGTGAGGATGACTGCACTTCTGGTGCGCCTTCACCACCAGAGTTTCCGCCTGATTGTACTGGTCCACACCAGTGCCCTGATGTTCCAAATAATATGTGCGATGGAAGTTATGCTGTAAGGACCATGGCTACAGGTATTTGTGTTAGTGGATCGTGTTATACTGACACTCCATACGAGATAACTAGGAAAGATTGTAGCCAGGAATACTGTTTTGGTATCCCTATGATATGTAATAATGGTTTTTGCAGTTGTGTTTAGGGGGATTATTATGAAGAAGGTTGTATGGTTGTTGGCAGTGTTGATAGTTGCGGGTTGTTCTTCTGGTGTTAGCGAGCAGGATAGGGAATTGGGGAATATGATTTATGACATGTATACTGATTATTATACGAGCAATATGGAGTATTTTGGTTATGATGGCAGAGTGGATGTTGATTCTTATGGACGAGGGGATTCTTATTGTGGTTACGACTTATTGTTTGATGAATTGTCTCTTATAGGTTATGAGTTGGTTAACGATTGTTTGCAGGCAGATATTATTTTGAGATCTTTTGGCTCTTCTCAAGATTCCATAATAAGTATTGATCAGTTTGGTTTGGATGATTATTCTAATTATCATTATTCTGTTGTTATGATATATTATTTTGATGATCCTATTGATAGTGATGCTTTTGCCCGTAATCTTGCTTTGAAGACTCAAGAGTTGTATGATGATATGTTTGATTTTAGTGTGCATTATGATGATCCTGCTCTCTTTGTCAGGGATAGAAGATATGATATATTTGATTACTATCATTATTCTGTAGGTGCTCCTCTTTTTTTGGGTTTGGATGATATTAGTGGTTACTCTCACCTGATTATTATGGAGAAGGGCAATACTGTTCTTGTGCATAAGGCTTATGCTCCTGAAACATTATTGAGAATAAGATTATAATATTCTTACTGCTCTGTCCTAAGACTCCGTCGTTGCCATTGTTGGTGTCATTTTGCGCAGCAATAATGGCACTGGCACGGCGTAGCTTACCAAGCTCCTATGCTTTAGTATAGGGTTTTGGTAAGCGGAGTAGGAGATTTAGGACAGAGCCTATTCTTACAGCAAACTTTAAAAATACATGGTTTCTCCTGAGATTATGAAATTCCCTAAGAGCATGGTAAGGTATTGTGCGCATTGCAAGTCTCACGAGTCCCATAAGGTAGCTCCTGCGAAGAAGAGGAACGCTTCTCCTTTCAGTTGGGGTTCTAAGGTTAGGGCAAAGCTTAGGGGCGCTACTGGAGGAACGGGCAATAAGGGACGTTATTCTCGTAAGGCTATAGGACAAAGAAAAATGTCGGGCAAGAAGATTACCAAGAAGACAGACCTAAGGTATACTTGTGAAAAATGCAAAAAAACGAGTGTGCAGGGAAGGTCTTATAGGGCTAAGAAAGTGGAGTTTGCATGAGGAGATTATCATGATAAAATCTGATCCTGAATCAAAATTTGTTAAGGTCAGGTGTCCTGGCTGCAAAAACGAACAAGTAATATTTGGAAAGGCAGCTACTGATATTAAGTGCGTGGTGTGCGGCAAGCTTATAGCAAAGTCTACTGGCGGGAAGACTGCTATTAGGGCCAGAATCCTCGAGGTACTCGAGTGATGCCCAATGCTCGTAAAAAAGAGCGGGATTCCTACTGAAGACGAAGTAGTATTATGCACTATTACCAAGGTTCATAGTCACGGAGTGTTTGCGAGGCTTGACGAGTACGACAACCAGTCCGGCCTAATACATATTTCTGAGATTAGCCCTGGAAGGATTAGGAATATTAGGGAGTTTGTAAGTGAAGGAAAAGTCGTAGTATGCAAAGTCCTCAGAATAAACACTGAACGTGGGCATATAGACCTGTCTTTGAGGAGGGTTAATGAGTCTTTGAGGAGGAAAAAGCTCGATGATATCAAAAAGCTCGCTAAGGCCGAACGTATTATTATAGAGTCTGCAAAAACATTGGATCTAGACCCTAAAGATCTCTACAGCATGTTATATAACGCATTGTCTGACGATTATGAGTCTTTTTATGATGCTTTTGTAGATATTGTGGAAGGATCGTTAACACTTACTGAGTATGGGATAGATGATAATATCTCCAATAAGATATCTGAGATAGTAGTGGACAAGATAAAGCCAGAGTATGTTACTATTAGAGGCCAGGTCAAGATGATATCCTATATTGGATTAGAAGATCTTAAGTCATATCTAAACAAGATTGATGAAATTCCTAACGTAAAACTATGGTATTCTGGAGGCGGAAAGTATACTTTTGAGATTACTGATGATGACTATAAGGCTGCTGAAGAGAAGTATGATATGATAGATCATATTGTGAGCGAGGCTGACAATCATAAGGACAGGGAAGTTATGGTCAGTAGGATAAAAAAATAGTTCTATACCAATACCATTATAAATAGAACTTGCATTATGTTATTATGGCGCGTGCTATGATGTATTGTAATGTTTGTAACAATTATACTCTTAAGAGTGTGTGCTGCGAGAAGAGTACTATTAGCAAGGTTCCTCCTAAGTATTCTCCTGATGACAAGTATGCTGATATGAGAAAGAACATTAAGAGGGAAGAGTGGCAAGCATAATGGCATACGATACAGTAATAGTAAAAGAGCCTCCTAAAACTAAAGAGAAAAGGATTATGATAGTCGGAATGCCCGGGATAGGGAGTGTGGGCAAGATGTCTATAGAGTATATGATTGACGTACTAAAACCTTCATTATGCGCCCAGATTACGAGCAGGAGGATGCCTGCATTCTCTTATATTGACACTAATAATAATATGAAGCTGCCTGAGATATTGTTGTATCAGAAGAAGATGGGACAAAGAAGAATTTTTTTCCTGTCAGGAGACTATCAGCCATTGTCAGAAGAGGATATATTCGATTTTTGTGATGAGATCATAGAATTGTCTGTAATGCTTGGCATTAAAGAAATAGTATGTACTGGAGGAATAGGTCTTAGTGCAATGCCTAAAGACCCTGAAATATATGCTGTGAGCAGCATGCCCATACCAAAAAAGATAGTATCTATTGGCGCTAAGACCAAGGCTCACGGCATTATTAGTACAGTCTCTGGCGTTACCGGTATGCTCCCAGTATTAGCTCCTACGCAAGGAATAACATCTTATGCGCTATTGGTAGAGACTATAGGCATTCCTGATTCTATATCATTAAAGAGTGCAAGGAACCTATTGCATTTTATGACTAAGGCTTATCAGCTGAAGATAAACTTAAAAAGACTGGATGAAGAGTTAAAAACCAGTACGAAGATTAGCGAACTAGAAAAACTGCCTAAGGGGGGTGTCATAAAGGATGAAACGTCTTATATCGGGTAATTCTGATTTGTCATTGCAAGAACAATTAAGAGTGTATGCTGAAAGAGTGGTTAATGACAGGACTTCCATGAATGTTCTTCAAGCCTTCCTCGACCAGATGGCAGACCTGTTTAGCAGTATTAACGATATATTGTTCAAGGAGAGCAATCTCATAGTAGGAATACAGGACGGCAAGAGTACCATATCATGGAGTGTTATTGCTAAGAGGCATGATGAGAAGAGATACTTGTTATCCAAGAATCTTGATGATTTCATATTCTTCCTAAAAAGGATATTGGTGCTCGCAAAGGAGGATGCAAGGTTCTTGAAGAGAAACAAGGACTTGATAGCAGGAATGCTTTCTGCTAACGAGCATAAGACAACATTCCTCGAGTCTGCAGAAGCCTCTATTAGCAGTGAAGAACAATTTATTACCACTCTTAACTACCTTACAAGCCTTAAGAAGGATACTGACAGACTATTAAAGGACATGGATAGGTGCAAGTCCATAGTAGAAAAGGCTATAGACACTCAGGAGGTTAGCAGTAAGGATATCAGTTTTGTTGAAATGACCAGGTTTAAGGCGCACAGGCTTATGGAAGAGGTTGGCCGTATAGGCAGTTATGTTCCTGGATTGAGAAGTCTTGATGCTGAGTCTGCAAGAACGTTAGGAATGCTAGGGGACATTATTTAGGAAGTGTTCCTTGCCTGTTGTCTTTTGCTATAATGCTCGTACCCTTAATCTTTTGAGCTGTCTTTAGTCCGACGAGCAATTCCAATTTTCTTATGTCTGTTTTGAGTATGTCTGTTCTGGTCCTTATGTTATTATTGTATAGTATTCTCGCTCTTTTTCTTCCTATGCCTTTTATTCTGACTAGGCTTATTAGTTCTTGGGATACTCCGTTCTTTATCATTAGTCTTAGCTTTTGGAATGTGGTTCTTTCACCATTCTTCTCTATTATCCTGCAGATCTCTGTGGCACTATAGCATAGCCAGTCATAAATCGTGAGTTTCGCATGAAACTCTCCAGGTGTAATATCATATTTTTCCATTAGGCTCTTCTCATCCTCTTCTTTGATCCATGATTCCATTATTATTGCTAGTTTGAGTGTCTTTAGGAATGCCTCGTAGTCATAGTCATGGTCCTCTTCTCCCACCAATAACTCTTCTTTTCCTAGCTGTTCTTCTATTGTCTCATAGTCTTTTTTTCTTATGCTAGGATAGGGCTTTAGCTCTAATGACTGTGCGAGCAAGTGTATTAGAGGAAACCATCCGTATGATGCAATACTGTTATTCTTGATATGTTTGATTATTATTGATGCTGATAGGGGATCAAGATATAATTCTGATATCCTATTGCCTAGCAGTGTGCTTTTTATACTATTATTTTTTAGTATGTCGTAAGCGCTGCTATATAGGTCGTCAGCGTCATTCTCTTGTGTTGCCCTGCTCATTATTATGAAGTTATTATCTTCTAAGAATTTGAGTATCCTCCTTAGTATTATCATTATTCTCTGCTTGTCCTTGTACTGGTATCCGTAGAAGCTGTTGTTCATGAACTCCAATAGTTCTTCCTCGCTATTGGCATGGCCTTGCACTATTAGTGATAGTATATGGCTTCTTAGTGCTGGCTCTGCTGCCAGCTTGCTGTATATCTCTTCTGGAATTCCATTAATGTACCTGTCTTTTAGTATGTTCATCTCGCCTTCTGATTGTGCTATTAGAAAGCATTCTCCGTGCGTATCGTATGAAGGCCTGCCTGACCTTCCTGCCATCTGTAAGTACTCCAATACGGGTATGTAGTCCATTCCCCTATGACCGTATCTTTTAACATCTCTTATTATGGTCCTGTAGCTTGGAAGGTCTACTCCTGCTGCAAGTGTAGGAGTGCAGCATATTATCCTGATATTGTTTTTTCTGAACTCATCCTCTATTATCTTTCTTTGCTTGCTTGGCAGTCCTGAATGATGGAATGCCACGCCGCTCTTAACAGCGTTCGATAACCTTTCACATTGTCTTGTAGGGTTGGGATATGTTTTTAGTATGCTATCAGATACGCTCAGTAATCCTTCTTTAACAATCTCTTTATTATCAAGTTTTCCTATTTGTCTTGCAATGTCATCTGCTCCTTTTTCTGCGCTCCTCTTGGTACTGTAGAATATGAGTGCCTGTTTATTGTTTAGTATAGTGTCTATTGCCAGGCTCAGATGCTGTTTTTTGGGGTCTTGCATTTTTTATCATAGGATATGGTATGGGCCCGAGGAGATTTGAACTCCCGACCACTCGATTATCAGTCGAGCACTCCACCAGGCTAAGCTACGGGCCCATATTATCGTCTTGGAATACAGGTTGTCTTATAAACGTTATGGCTATGTCATTAGCACTATTCCTTTTCTTTTGGCTTCTCTCATGGCTTTTTCGAGGAACATGCTTATTATGTCATCTCTTCTCTCAATATTTTCTGTCCATATCCTCATGTTTATAGTCAGCCTTCCATTGCTAAGGTCTGTTATTATGACTTGAGGTTCAAAGCTCTTTACAGTCTTCTTAGTTTCTATTAGTGCTGCAAAGTGAGGTATTATTCTCTGTATTATCCTGTGTCTTGTCCTCTGCCTTAATTCTACTGTGGGTATTATCTCTCGTGCCACTACCAATAATAGTTCTTTTACATCATCATAATCGGTTGATTGTGGTAGCATCATGGGTATTGTTATGAGACTGGCACCTGCCTTTGTATAGTTTGTTATCATGCTGTTTAGCAATACCGAGTTTGGAACGAATATTAGCCTGCCGTTAATCCCCCTTATTTCTGTTTGCAATAATCCTATGTCTCTTACCCTGCAAACGCCTGTTCCTGCAACTTCTATCCAGTCCTCCAGTTGTATTGGCCTCCTAATGGTTATTAGGACTCCTGCTATAATATTTTGTATTACCTGCTGGCTTGAGAATGCTACTGCTATTCCTATTATTCCTAGGGATGCTGCAAAAGCCCTTAAATCAAGATTTAAGACTTGGTATATTACTATATAGAGTCCTGCTATCATTATTCCGTATTGTATTGTTCGAGACACCCATTTGGCTTTTCCTTTGCCTATCACATTTAATAGCCTGGAGAATGCTATCTGGGATAGTATCCATGACACTATAATCGTTATTCCTATGACCAGTATGCTAAGAAGCATGTTTTCTATAATCATTGCAGTTTCAGGTTCCATTATGCTGATAATATGCTGTAGATTAAAAAGCCTTTTAAATTAGTGGTTTTCCCAATCATTAGGCCTCCATAGCTTAGTAGGTAGAGCGCGCGGCTGTTAACCGCGAGGTCGCCAGTTCAAGTCTGGCTGGAGGCGCATTATCATCCCGTGCGCTAATTAGTATATTGAAATATAAAAAGCATATTCTCGTATATTTAAAAGGCAATTTTTTTAAATCCTTTTTACTAAAGAGTAATGTTGTGCCCGCGTATTGGATAGGCAATAGAGGGCTACTAAGTGCTACTACACAATAGTAACACTTATATATGATCAAAACAATAATAAAAGTACGGTTTGGGGCCGGTTGGAGGTGTATAGATTGATAGCAGAAGCAGTATTGGTTAAAATGTCCGGAGAAAATCTCAGGCTCACCCAGAAGAAGATAAGCGAGGTAGTTTCTGCTCTTGCAGGAGAGGACGCTGTACCCGTAGTAGAGCTCATAATAAACAATCCGAGAATGTCAGAATTCATAATAGCTGAAGAGCTAGGATGGGAGATATCTAGGGTTAGGCAAGTACTCTATAGGTTGCATACTTACGGGCTTGCAGTATATAAGAGGAAAAAGGACAGGAAGAAAGGATGGTATATTAGCTATTGGACTTTCAGAAAGGAGGAGATTAGAAGCCTCATGGTAAAGCTAAGAGAGGAAAGGCTTGATCATCTTAGAGAAAGACTCGAAAGAGAAGAGAAGCACAAGGGTAATTTTTATTTGTGCTCTGCAGGTTGCATGAGGCTTGACTTTGACCAGGCTTTCGAGAATGGTTTTAAGTGCTCTGAATGCGGCCAAGTCCTGGTAAACCAGGATAACAGCAGAACTATAGAGTTCCTCAAAGAAAAGATAGCTCTTCTTGAGATGGCAAGCTGATATTCATTCCAAAAATACTTTTTTCTTTATCTTCTTTGTATGGAAAGGTTCATAAACCACTGTTAAGTATTCTTTTGCATGGAAGAATTGCAGATGGTAATAGTCATAAGAAAGGATTTGAAGCTGCCTAAAGGAAAAATGGCAGTACAAGCAGCTCATGCAGCTATTAGTGTTGCTATGAAATCTAAAGATACTGATGCGTATAAGAAGTGGTATAGTCAAGGCCAGAAGAAGATACTTGTTTATTGTGAGAATGAGAATGAATTGCTATCAATAATGCAAAAAGCCAAAGACAATAATCTTCATGTTGCATTAGTGCAGGATGCAGGCAGAACGGTAGTAGAGCCAGGCACTAAGACGTGTATAGGCATAGGTCCTGGACCGGAATCTCTATTTGTAGGATTGACAGATAAGCTTTCTTTGGTATAACCATAAGTCTTTAAAAGCAATGCGTACTCATCTTCTTATGGGCCTGTAGCATAGTCTGGATAGTGCGGCCGGCTTCGGACCGGTTGACCTGGGTTCGAATCCCAGCAGGCTCATTACTATAAAATCGTATTATTTTCGATATAAACTAGGATGTACTCATAACTTCTAAGACATAATTAAACGGATGGATAAAAGATTCAAACTAATATTTGATGGTGTTAAAATAAGGAGAAGATGGTCAAAAACCTAAGTTATTCCTAGTATATTTTCCTTGTGTGCGTATGTTCTCTTCAAACTCCACTAATCGTTTATACAGCTTAGAGTTTCTTAATGTTTCAATCTCTTTCTTCATGCTTTCGTACTCCTCTCTAGAAATAGTTACATTGTCCATTGTTATATCGAATACCAAGAAAGTATTTAAAGATTATCCTAAAATAACCAATAATATGCAGTAATTACTCTATTATCTGCTTGAGTCAGCCTGTCTTTCGAGTTCCAGTTTCCTGCTTATTGCAGTACTGTCCTGGCTGTTGCGGTATGCTGCGAGTATCTCATCGCATAGAGTATCAGTAATATTCTTGTTATTATTGAAAGCCTTCTGTCTTGCCCCTTGTGTCATTAGCCTTATTGCAATATCAACCCTTCTTTGCGGAGCGCATTCTACTGCTTTAGGATACCTTGCTCCTCCATACTCTATGGATATTACTTCTTCACGGGGAGCTGCATTCTCTATGGCCTTTGCCAATACTTTTATAGGATTCTCTTTAGTCCTTGACTCTATCATAGTCAATACTTCTATCATAATATTATAATGCGCGTGAGACTTGCCTGTAGAGCTCTTAGCGCTGATTAAATGCTTCTTGCCCTTGTGGTTTGCATTGCTTATCTTGTTCATGAACCTCTCTACTATGAATACGTTGGACTTGTGGAACTTATTCCTGGCATATCTTGCGCCTGTCTTGGGTACTATTCTGGGCTCGAGATTAATATAAGGCCTAACTCCAGGATCTTCTATTACTATGCCTTCTACAGTCCACTTATTGAACGCTTTTGCTTCCATTATAAGCAGGTTCTAAGAAAGAGTTTTTAAATATTGCTGTTAATGCACTACTATAATGGTTCCTAAGCCTACGCTAAAACAGAAGAGAAGATATTGTTTGGTTGCTTTTGACAGGGAAGACCTGCCTTACGATACTATGAGAAACATTATACTCGAAAACTATAATGAATTGTATGGCTTGATAGGATTGGCCAAAGCAAGATTGTTATTTTTAAAGACAAGTACTAATAATAAGATTATATGCAGGGTCAACCTTGAAAGTATTGACAATTTACGAGCCACTATACTGCACATTTCTTATCATAAGAGAATTAGGGTGTCATCCCGAATAATGGGAGTGTCAGGCACTCTTAAGGGATTGCGCACAAAGTTTTTTAAAGAACCATCCGCTCCTTGATGGCAGAGAGATAGGATGGGATTGATTAGAGTGGCTTTGTTTTTGTACAGTTACGATGAATCGTATATTGATAGGAAGGTGATATTATGAGTAGTCAGCCTATGCAGCATCAGATGATGGGATATGACAGGGCTATAACCATGTTTAGTCCTGACGGCAGGTTATTGCAGGTCGAATATGCTAAGAAGACAGTAAGGCAGGGAAGCACAGCTATAGGAATAGTGTATGATGGAGGCGTACTTCTTATTACTGATAAGAGGATACTTGATCCTCTGATTATAAGCTCTTCTGTAGAGAAGATATTCAAGATTGATGAGCACATGGCAGGTGCCGCTTCAGGCATTATTAGTGATGCGAGGGTTCTTATGGACAGGGCGCAAGTAAAGAGCCAGCAGCACAAGGTAACTTATGACAGTGCTATAGATGTTATTAGCATAGTCAAAGATATTGCTGATCTCAAGCAATTGACGACTCAGAGCGGAGGCTACAGGCCTTTTGGTGTTTCTTTGTTGATAGCAGGGGCTGACAGCAGGGCCAGGCTTTATGAGACTGATCCTACAGGAATATATTTTGAGTACAAGGCAACAGCTATAGGAGAGGGTGAACTAAAAATTAAGCCAATACTGCACCAGGAGTATAAGGAGGGCATGTCATTGGACGATGCCATAAAGCTTGCTCTTAAAGGTCTAAAAACAGTATTGGAGAAGGATTTTAGTGTTGACAGGGTAGATGCGGCTTATATTAATGAGTCTGACAGGAAGTTCACCCAGGTATCAAGAGAGCAGTTAGAAAAGCTCTCAAAGTGATGGGGTGATATGTGATGAACGAGAAGGAAAGGCTTCATATAAATCTTGCAAGGCTAAGGATAGAAGGGAAGGATTTTGAGATAATAGTAGACCCTGAAAAGGCTTTTAGGCATAAGGAGGGTGAGAAGATAGACATTAGGGAAATACTCTCAGCGCCCAATATATATTATGATGCTAATAAGGGTATGGCTATAAGCACTGTTGACCTAAAGAACTATTTTCATACTGAGGATGTGATGGAAGCGGCTCTTAAGATACTAAAAGAGGGCGACCTACAATTGTCTGTACAGCAAAGACAGAAGTTGAGGGATGAAAAGCTTAAGAGGGTAATAGACATTATCAGCGCTAACGCTGTAGACCCTAAGACCATGAGGCCTCATCCTTCTCAGAGGATAACGAACGCTTTAGAAGAGGTCAAATTCAAGATACTTGAAAAAGAGTCTGTAGAAGAGAATGTTAAGAGGGCTATAGGACTGATGAGATCGTCTTTGCCCCTAAAATTTGAGGTTTTCGAGTATGATGTGGTATGCAGTCCTCAGCATATTGCTCATGTCCAGAGGACCATGAGAATGCTCGGCAATGTGAAGAGCGAGACATACCAGAATGACGGTACTTTAAGGGCTGTATTTGAGTTTCCTGCAGGAATGCTCGATACCGTAGTACAGAAGCTTAATGCTGCGACTCAGGGAAGCGTATCATTGTCCAAGAGGAACTAATAATAATACAATAATATGTAGGAGTGGATTTAATGGGAATAGTAAAAGAACATAAAACTGTAGTAGTCCCTGGAGAAGTGCTGGCTAATGGGATGGACTACCTTCCTGGCGAAGGAACTTATCGTCAAGGAGAAGATGTAATAGCACAACAAACAGGCCTATTGGAGGTTAAGGGACGGCTGCTTAAGATACTGCCACTTGCAGGAAAATATCTTCCCCAAAAAGGAGATACCATAATAGGCAAGATTATAGATATTACTATGAGCGGCTGGAGAGTAGAAATTAACAGCGCATACAGTGCCATGCTGCCATTAAAGGATGCTACTTCAGCTTTTATTCCTAGAGGAGGGGATCTTAGCAAGTACTTTGATTTTGAAGAGCATATAGTATGCCGCATATCTAATGTGACAGGACAAATGCTAGTAGACCTGTCTATGAGAGGACCAGGCCTAAGAAAGCTTGAGGAAGGAAGGATTATCCAGGTAGGGTGCACCAAGGTTCCACGAGTTATAGGAAAGCAGGGCTCCATGGTTTCTATGATAAAGCAAGCGACCGGATGCAAGATTATTATCGGACAGAATGGACTGTGTTGGATTAGCGGCGAGCCTAAAGACGAGATATTGGCTGTTCAGACTATTAGGATGATAGAGGATAATGCTCATATGTCAGGCCTTACAGACAAGATAAGAGAGCATCTGGAAGAAAAGACAGGCAAGACTATAAGCAGTAGCAATGATGATAAGAGGGATCAAGATGACGTACAATAAAAGGTTTGACGGCAGGAAATTTGACGAGACAAGGCCTATAGAGGCTAGAGCAGGTGTCATACCCCGAGCTGACGGTTCAGGATATTTCAAGATAGGCCATACTGAGGCTTACGCCGCAGTATATGGTCCTAGGAACCTTTTTCCTAAGTTCATGCAAAACCCCCAAAAGGGAATATTGAGATGCAAATACAATATGATGCCATTCTCTGGTTCGGGAGACAGGGTCAGGCCCGGCACCAGCAGGAGGAGCAAGGAGATATCATGGGTTACGGAACAGGCACTATTGCCAGCCCTTAATCTTGAGGATTTCCCTAATAGTGTAGTAGACATTTTTATAGAACTGCCCCAGACTGATGCAGGGACCAGAGCGGCAGGAATATGCGCTGCTTCTATAGCTATTGCTGATGCAGGACTTACTATGAAAGGACTTGTAAGCGCGATAGCATGTGGCAGGGTAGGAGACAAGATAGTAGTCGACCTTACTAAAGAAGAAGAGGACTTTGATGGTGAAGGAGGAGTCGCTGACATTCCGGTGGCTATGATACCAGAGCTTGGCATAGTAACACTATTGCAGATGGACGGTCATCTAAAGCCAGATGAATTGGATGAGGCTATGAGGATGGCAAAAGAAGCGCTCATCAGTATTAACGAAGTACAAAAGAATGCCCTTAAGGAAAGGTATTCTTTGAGGTGAATATAATGTACAGTCTCAAAAATAACATAAAAAAATATTATGATGCCAATCTAAGATATGATGGTAGGGAAATGGGCACTCTAAGAGAGCTTACCGTCAGTGTAGGAGTATCCAAGAACGCTGAAGGATCATCATTTGTAAAACTTGGAGATACCATGGTTTATGCAGGGGTTAAGATGGCAGTAGAAAAGCCTTATGACGATACTCCCAACCAAGGAAATCTAATGGTTAACGCAGAGCTAACTCCTATAGCCAGTCCATTATACGAGTCTGGACCCCCTTCAGATTTTGCTATAGAAGTCTCAAGAGTAGTTGACAGGGCTATTAGGGAGAGTCATACTATTGACCTTAATTCATTGTGCATAGAGCCTAGAGAGAAGGTGTGGGGTATTATTATAGATATAGTACCTATTAATGATGCTGGCAATGTGCTTGACGCTAGTTCCATAGCAGCCCTTGCCGCGCTGAAGAATGCTGTATTTCCTAAACTTGTAGATAGTAAAATCGATTATAAGAATAAGGGAGACAAGCTAGTATTAAATGAAGAGCCATTACTCGTTACGGTATACAAGATTGCAGGACAGCTAGTAGTAGATCCTGATTATGAAGAGGAAGCGGCAGTGGAAGCAAGATTGTCTGTAGGCGTAGTATCTAATGGGGATATGTGCGCTTTGCAGAAGGGAATGTCAGGAATGCTATTGCCTCAAGAGATATTGGAAGCTGTAAAACTGGCAGGGAATACTGCTAAAGAGTATAGGAAGGCATTGCCTAAGTAATGGTGATATTTTATGGATGATATTAAGTATACGCGGTATGAGAAGGCCAGGATGATAGGAGCAAGGGCTTTGCAGATAGCAATGGGCGCGCCTTACGTTATTAAGCTTACCAAAAAACAGCTTGAAGAAATAAGGTACAGTCCTCTTACTATCGCAGAGATGGAATACGAAAAAAAAGTCATACCCCTAAAAATAATTAGGGACATGCCAAAATCAAGGCTGGAGCAGGAAGGATAATTTGTTAGTTGTTCTTCTTGGCCCTGTGCCTGCCTCTCATGGACATTTTATTAAGCCTTTCTGTGAACAACTCTTTTTCTTTAGGTTCTAGCAATGACAAGTACTCTTTAATTAGAGCATCAGAATAGCCTTCTATCATTATGAAAGTCTCTCTAGTCATCCACAGGTCATTAGCCTTGTCTTCTATCCTGTGGCTTGACATTGACAGTCCATAGTCTATAATCCGTGTTTTATCATTGCCTATTATTATGTTTCTTGGTGTAATGTCTCCGTGCACAATGTTCTTTTTGTGCATTTCTCTTATAATTAGTGCGATGCCCCTTGCAGATTCTTTTATGCTTATCCTGTTCCATGCTTTGCTTAGAGGCTCTCCCATAATCCTTTCTGTAGTAATAGAATATTTTGTTGAGTCCAATAGTCTTGGGATTCCTTTTATTCCTTCCAGTCTTCTTATTATTGCAGCTTCATTCCTTGTTCTTTTCTTCCTAATATTATCGTCTAATGTCTCGTTTCTATATCGTTTAGGAAGCCTCTCTTTTATTACTGCATTATCGGTTATAGTGACTCTTGCTTCAGCGCCTATTATTATTGTCATAAGATTCAGAATGTATGTTGCTTTTTTTATTTTTTCTACGCCGAGGCTGGGATTTGAACCCAGAATCCCATAAGGGACAAGCTTTCCAGGCTTGCGCAATACCAGGTTATGCGACCTCGGCACATGCCGGCGACGGGATCTGAACCCGCGACCTCCAGATTACCAAGAGTTCAGTCATCACTACGATAGTAGTTCCTCACTCATTCTCTTATGAGTCTGGCGCTCTAACCAGGCTGAGCTACGCCGGCTTATAGTATTAAGACGATACCTTTCTTTTATAAAACTATTCCAGACGATGATGTTAACACGTGATTATCTTATCCTTTCTTTTATCCTATTTTTGTATTGTTCCATCTCTTCATTGGTAGGATATGGGTTTCCTGACCAGTGCTCAAAACCGTCCCCTTCTATTCTTGGTATTATATGGCAGTGTACGTGAAATACTGCTTGTCCTGCCGGCTTGCCAGTATTGAATATTAGGTTGTATCCTTCGCATCCTGTACTCTCCTGTACGGCTCTTCCTATCTTTTTTATTATGTTCATATAGCTTGCATTGAAGCTGTCTGGAAGCTCGTTGATATTAGCATAATGTTTTTTTGGTATAACCAGCGTGTGGCCTTTGTTTACTGGATTAATGTCAAGGAATGCTATGTATTCCCTGTCCTCATATATTATTGCACTAGGAATTTCTTTTGCTATTATCTTGCAGAATATGCAGTCTTTCATAATACCACCCTAATCATATTATATCATTATCTTTATAAATGGTTCTATTTCACCAAGCAGGTTACGAAACACATATAAGTACTTGTAACTCACTAGTGATGACATATGGATGATGAGAGTGAAGGCCATGAAAAGGATAAGCATATTGAGATACTATTGTGCCGACCACTTAATAGTCCATGCTATGCTATTGGTTCATGATACTGTCCTTATAGGGTGGTCTCATGAATAGACGAGATTTTCTTATAAAGTCAGGAAAGGCTTTGATTGCTCTTAGCATGGGCAGAGCGCTTTCCAGTCCTCATAGCAGCCTTTTTACTTGGCCTGACCAGGATGAAGTTGCAGGTACATTATATGGGCCTAGCAGAAAACCACCAACTATTGAGGATATTGTTAATGGGGGCAGCGAGTCCCGAAGAGAGCTTATGGATAAGCTGACAGACGGCCCTACCCTAATGAGACACGCTACTAATCTTCGTGCTAATTATATCAGAGCGCATGCTGATTATATTAATGAGGAAAGAGAAAAGAATCCTGGCAAATGGCTTCCCCAATACAATATTCTGCAAGGGGACATTGATGAGATAGACCTCACTCTCGAAAGGCTTGACAGAATGGGATTGACTGACTTTATGAAAGGAACAAGCATTAAGACTGCTATCGACCCCGACTTCTATCTCGCTAAGATTAGCACTGAAAGTGTAGGAGACCCTTATGCTTTGTCTCACGCTGGAGCTATAGGAATATCACAAATGCTTGCAGGCACGTATAATGATATGAGAAGGCATACTAATGGTATGATAAGGAATATTCGTGAGCAGTATCCTCAAGAGACTCTTGACTATCTATTGGAAAGGCCGTTAAGAGACTTATTGCTTGTTGATTCTAAAATGCTAGAATCTATGGGTGTGCCGATGGACTATGATAAGAGGTACATTAAAGATGTGAAGGAATATGTCGATATATGGATGCCATATTCAATTATTGCTATGAAAGAATATGGAGCTTTTCCAGGTGGCAGCATGCATCCTTATGACGCGCTAGTAAACCCTTCTGTAGGTCTTGAGGCTGGAGCTCTTACAGCGCTTAACTTCTGGCTTACTACATACAGTGCTACTAAGGACAGGAATCTTGTAATATCATCTTATGATCCTGGGCATGCTCTAGCCAGGCCTTCTTTCCCACTAGTTCCTCAAGCTCCCGCGTCAGCGTATATTAGGGGGCAGAATGGCGCTAGCAATACTATGAGCAGGATTGTAGAGAATGCTGTTGAGCCTTATACTATACTTGAAGGCATGAAACTCTTTGATGATGAGAATACTTTTAGCGGGAATTTATATTCTTCTGAGCTTATGAGAAAGACCGAATATTTAAAAAGAGTCCAGTCCTGACTATTTTATTGTGGGCTGGTAGTTCAATCCGGTAGAACGCGCCGCTGGCAGCGGTGAGGCTCCGGGTTCAAATCCCGGCCAGTCCATATTATTCTATTATAATAAGATTTGAACGAAGTTGCTCGGAGCATACTGCTTCGGATTTTCGATTCTTTGCATCATACAAAAAATATATAAAACAATGCCACTTAGGATTATCAATAATACGAGTTAGCATTATTATTGTTGGAGGTTATGATTATGCCTGCGAAAAAAAAGACTATGGCTAAGAAGAGCGCTGTAAAGAAAACGCCTGTTAAGACTAAGAAGACTGCCAGTGCTAAAAGCAGTGTTAAGAAGAGCCCTGCTAAAGGAACTGCTGCGTCCAGACCAACTGCTAAGAGAAGCGGTGTCAGAAAAGTTAAGAAGGTTAATAAGAGCAGAGCTGTTAAGGCTCCTGTAAATAAGCAAGAAACAAAAGATAGCATTCCACTACATACTCCTAAAAAGCATAGGGTTAGTGATGATGAACTAGGATTAAGACTGCTTGCAGCTCTTAGTTATTGCTTGTTCCTAATACTAATACCTTTGTTTGCTAAGAGAGAGAATGTATTTGTCAACTGGCATATTAGGCAGGGCATGATAATGCTAATAGTCACTGCGCTAATTATTGTTGCTATACCTTTCATTAGCGTACTGCCTGTGATAGGCCCTCTGATAGTGTATGGCTTATTGTTCTTGTGGATGGCACTATTCATATGGGCTATAGTAAGCACTCTGCTAGGCCACCAATGGAAGTTCCCATTACTGGGCAATATGGTGAGTAAGACTAAGCTATAATAACAATATGCTTTATAAGTAATGGCTTATTACATTGATTATGGCTTTTGAACCTATAGTAGAGTCTGACAATAATGATATAGCATTAAAGGTAAAGGATGCTTTGATGATGGTAGAGGATCCTGAACTTCATATTGATGTATGGACTTTAGAGCTGATAAGAAAAGTGGTTATAGAAAAGAATAATGTTAATGTTATCATGACTTTGACTACTCCTTTCTGCCCTTATGGTCCTAGCCTCATAGAAGAGATTAAGAATAGCATACTCGTAATAGACAGTGTAGTAAATGTTGATATCAATCTTACTTTTGATGAGCCTTGGAAGCCTTCAGACGATCTCAAGTCTTATCTTGGGATACCATCTTATGATGAGTGATTATTATGGATATTAGAGTAAAAGCGTATAACGAAGCATTATACAGCGCATTAAAGTCTAAAGGCAGTGTACCGACTAATCGTTTATTGGGGATAATGCTAAAAGAACATCCCGAACTAAAGGATGATATTGCAGGATTAAAAGATATAATTGTAGAGGTATGCAATCAGATTAATAACATGTCTGCAGAAGAAGTTTCTAAAGAGGCTGAAGAGAAGGGCATAGTATATGAAGAGAAGCCAAGAGAACGCAAGGGACTAATAGAACTCAATATCAATAATGGTTTTAGGACAAGGCTTCCTCCCGAGCCATCCAAGCACTTGCATGTAGGCCATGCTATAGGATTCATGCTAAGCGCATTATATGCAGAAAAGTATAATGGAAAAATAGTTCTTAGGATAGAGGATACTAATCCCCAGCTTGCAAGACAGGAATATGTAGACAGTATCCTTGATGATATCAATAATTATCTTGGAATTGGTATTGATAATACTAATTATGCTTCAGACCATATGGAATACTATTATGATAATGCAAGACAACTAATAAGCAATGGGAATGCATACGCATGCAATTGCAGCAGGGAAGATATGGCTATGATGAGGAATAATGCTACTGAGTGCAAGTGTAGGAATAATACTATAGAAAAAAATACTATAGCTTTTGATGAAATGATTGCTGGAAAACATGAGCCTGGCACTATTGTATTAAGGCTTAAAGGAGACATGCAGAGCAAGAACATGGTCATGCGAGACCCAGTATTGTTTAGGATTATTAAAGAGCCTCATTATAGGCATGCTACAAAATATAATGTCTGGCCAGTATATGATTATGAGAACAGTCTCATGGACTCTTACGAAGAAATAACCCATATTCTTAGGAGCAACGAGTTTGGTGACATGAGAATAGAACTCCAAAACCATATTAGAGAATTGCTTAATATGAGACAGCCAGAGTCCATACAGTACGGCAGGTTCTCTGTAGAAGGAGCAACTACTAAGGGTAGAGAGATTAGAGAATCGATATCTAAAGGATTGTATAGCGGCTGGGATGATCCTAGACTTTATACTCTAAAGGCTCTTAGGAGGAAAGGCATTACTCCTATGGCTATAAGAGAGATTGCTTTGGAAGCAGGCCTCAGCCCTACTCCTACTATTATTGACAAGAAGATGATAGCAACGTTCAACAGGCGTATTATAGACTATTCTTCAGATCGGTTTTCTTTCGTATACGATCCTATCAGGATTATTGTAAATGGTCTTGTAAAGAATTCTGAGCTTCCATTGCATCCTAAAGACGATGATAGAGGCATGAGAATACTAAGAGTTAACGAAAAGCTATTTATTAGGAAAGAGGATCATAATAATGGTTATATCAGGCTAGCTGACCTTGCCAATATTACTATAAAAGATAATGAAGTATTAATTGACAGTTACAGCATAGATGATTATAGGAATAATAATGGTAAGAATATTATTAATTGGCTTCCTGACGATAATAAACAGTTGATGAGATGCATGGTATTAATGGATGATGCTACAATAATTGAAGGACTCGTAGAAAAAAATATTATGTCTAAGAATGTTGGTGACATGGTACAATTGGAACGTTTTGGCTTTTGCAGGATAGAATCGTTGCATGATGATGAAGCAAGGCTCATATTTGCGCATAAATAGTAGGAGGTAATATTAATGCAATTAGTGGTTAAAACAAAAATTAAGGATTATATTGATGAGGCTGCAGGCGAGAGGATGAGCGTATCCACAGACTTTTCTGACGCTCTAAATGAGAGGGTATTATTGTTGGTGCAGCAGGCTATTAAGCGTGCCAAAGGTAACGGACGAAAAACTGTAATGGCTAAAGACATATAGGTGGGATGATGGACAAGAAAGAACTGTTAGTAGAATTAAAAGCTTCTTATGATAAAATAATTAGTGAGCATGGATTGCAGGTATCTTATGAAGAGTACGAGTCATTGTACGGATTGCAGGATGCTATACTAAAAGAAGGTTACATGCCATATAATCTCACATTATACATTAGTTGGAGGGCCTCAGAATACTTGTATTCATGGTACAACTACTTCCATAATATACTAATGCCGCAACCTTCAAGCATACTCCACATGGAAGAATCATCATATGTAAGTGAAGAACACAAGATTGTTTTAAGGACTGAGATGAGAAAGATTATGGCTGTAGCAAGGAAAGTAAATATTGCTTTAGCGCTAAAAGATAATAGGATGGCAGCAGATGCCATTAACGAGCTTACATTATTGTGGAAAGAGTCTACTAAAGAAATCGCGTTATCAACTCTTAACATGGTTAAGGACGGCTGGTCTAGTGTAGAAGAAGATGATACTCATGCTAGTTATTCATATTGATGCATTACGATACATTTAAGAATAGGTCCTATAATCTTTTCTTTGCCTATGACTGATGAGAGCTTTTATGCTCGAATGAGGCCTGGATTATTCTCTAGGCTGATAGTAACGGCGGAGGTTTTGGCAGAATGGCTAATGAAGAACAAGCACTGGAAATTGTAGAACTTGCAAGAAAGACAGGTAAGATTAAGAAAGGAACTAATGAGGCTACTAAAGCACTCGAGAGGAGCACTGCTCTACTTGTAGTATATGCTAGTGATGCTTCTCCTAAAGAGATTATAATGCACTTGCCCATACTGGCTAAAGAGAAGGGCATAGCATGCGTAGAAGTCCCTACCAAAGCAGAATTGGGCGCTGCAGCTGGACTAGAGGTTGCTACTGCTGCAATAGCAGTACTTGATGCTGGCGAGGCAAAAGATATGATAGCCAAGCTGGAAGAATAGGTGTTACGTCATGGCAGAACAGAGGACACAAAGAAAGGATAGGGATTCACAGTCCCAGCAAAGATCAGGAGTACAATTTACTGACGCTGTACCTGCACGAGTAGAAGAAGTAGTAGGAAGGACAGGCACCAGAGGAGAAGCTACACAGGTTAGATGCAAGGTACTTGCAGGAAGGGACCAGAATAAGATATTACGAAGGAATGTCAAAGGCCCTGTAAGGGTAGGGGACATACTAATGCTTAGAGAAACAGAAATTGAGGCCAGGCAGCTAAGCACTGGCAGGAGATAGGGGTGCAGATTATGAAATGCTCATTTTCAGGAGAGGAAATCCCCAGGGGTACTGGCATAATGTATATTAGCAAAACCGGTAGAGTATACTATTTTAAGAATAGGAAGGCCGAAAAGAATTTCTTGGAACTAAAAAGGAAGCCTAGAAATACGGGTTGGACTGAAGAGTATCATGCCGAAAAAACTAAGGCTAAGAGTACAAAGAAGTGATGAATATGATACAAAGAACATTGGTAGTATTAAAGCCAGACGCTGTTAGAAGAGGTATTATAGGAGAAATCATAACAAGGTTTGAGCGTGCAGGACTAAAGATGGTTGGATGCAAAATGCTATTGCCTACAGAAGACCATTATCATCACCATTATGAGAATATTGGTAAGATGATTTCTAGAAGAGGCAATAAGGCTTTTGAGGTCACATTGGCCATGATGAAAAAAGGCCCTGTTATCGCCATGGTCTTAGAAGGTGTAGAAGCAGTATCATTGGTAAGAAAGATGGCAGGAACCACCGAGCCTAAGGCAGCGCCTCCAGGTACTATTAGGGGAGACTATGCGCATATGAGTTTTGCGTATGCCGATTCTAGGGACATGGGAGTTCCTAATATCATACACGCTTCTGGAGATGAAAAAGAGGCTGTGGAAGAAATAAAACATTGGTTTGAAGAAAAAGAATTGTTTAGTTATAAGTCGGTTCATGACTTGCATGAAATGGAATGAACGTATGATAAAAATTGGTGAATAATAGCATGGCAGAGAAGATGGTAGACAAGATTAAGAGGCTTATGAAAGAGCCTGACAGGATAAGAAATATTGGCACAAGCGCACATATTGATCATGGGAAGACAACATTCTCAGACAACCTATTGCTAGGAGCTGGGATGATGAGCGCTGAACTTGCAGGCAAGCAATTGTCGTTGGATTTTCATGAGGATGAAAAGTCAAGGGGCATTACTATTGATGCAGCCAATGTTTCTATGGTACACACCTATAATGGGCAGGAATATCTTATTAATCTTATAGACACTCCGGGCCACGTAGATTTTGGAGGGGACGTTACTCGTGCCATGAGGGCTATAGACGGCACTATAGTATTGATATGCGCTGTAGAGGGCGCTATGCCACAAACAGAAACAGTGCTCAGACAGGCCCTTAAAGAAAGAGTACGGCCAGTATTATTCATCAACAAGGTTGACCGCCTAATAAAAGAGTTAAAGCTCACTCCTGAAGCAATGCAAGAGAGGTTCATAAAGAATATAGCCAATATCAACAGGCTCATAGAAGGCATTGCCGAAGAGGATTATAAGGAGAAATGGCAGGTCAAGGTAGATACTGGGAGTGTTGCTTTTGGATCAGCATTCCATAACTGGGCATTGTCCATACCTTACATGAAAGAGAAGGGCATAACATTCAAGGATATTATAGAAGCATATGAGTCTGGGGATGACACTAAGATTAAAGAGCTTGCAATGAAAGCTCCACTGCACGAAGTAGTATTGGACATGGTCATAAAGAACCATCCTGCTCCTGTAGATGCCCAGAAATACAGGATAGGAAAGATATGGCACGGAGACCATGATTCTGAAGATTATACAAGTCTAAAAGGCTGTAATCCTCAAGGTCCTGGAGCTTTCGTATGCACTAAGATAGTAGTAGACAAGCATGCAGGAGAAGTTGCTGCGGGAAGACTGTTTTCTGGAATGTTAGAACAAGGCCAGGAAGTGTATATGATTAATAACAAGACTAAGGTTAGGATACAACAATTATCTGTATATAATGGTCCTAAAAGAGAGATTATAGACAAGGCTTATCCCGGCAATATTATTGGTATAGTAGGATTAAAAGATGTCTTTTCTGGAGAGACTGTTTCTACAAGGCAGGATTTTACTCCTTTCGAGGCTATAAAGCACATCTTTGATCCTGTTGTTACTAAGGCTATCGAGGCCAAGAAGCCTTCAGACCTTCCTAAACTAGTGGAGGTATTAAGGCAGGTGAATAAGGAAGATCCTACTATTACTGTAGAGATTAATGAGGAGACAGGAGAACACCTAATATCAGGAATGGGAGAATTGCACCTTGAGGTTATAGAGAACAGAATCAAGAGTGAGAAAGGTGTTGATGTCAATACTTCCAGTCCTATAGTGGTCCATAGGGAAACTATTACTAATACTAGTGAAGAGCATGAAGGAAAATCTCCCAATAAGCATAATAAGTTCTATTTCAAGATAGAGCCGTTGCCTGAAGCGATGATATCACTCATTAAGTCAGGTGATATTAGTGATGGCAGGGTCAAGAAGAAAGACTCTGAGATATGGAATACTTTCGAGAAGGGAGGTATGGATAGGGATGAGGCGAGAAGAGTAAGAGACGTCTATAATGGTAATTTATTAGTAGATAATACTAGAGGAATAGTATATATTGGAGAGGTTATCGAACTCATAATGGACAGTTTTGAGGATGTTATGAGGAATGGTCCTTTGACGCGTGAGCCTTGCAGCAACCTAAAAGTGGTTATTACTGACATGAAATTGCATGAGGATGCTATCCATAGGGGTCCTAGCCAGGTATATCCTGCTATTAGAGAGGGTATTAGGGGTTCTATGATGACAGGAAAACCCATATTATTAGAGCCTGTACAGATAATGGAATTTGATGCTCCTTCAGAATATGTAGGAGAAATCTCTAAACTGATATCCAATAGGAGAGGACAACTGTTGGATATGACACAAGACGATTTTAGCATATCTGTCAAGGCCAAGATTCCTGTAGCTGAAACATTTGGACTAAGCTCTGACTTGAGGAGTGCTACTGGGGGAAGAGGATCACAATTCGTTGTAGACCAGTTGTTCGAGATGCTTCCTTATGAGCTGCAGAATGCGAGGATAAAAGAGATTAGGCAAAGAAAAGGATTGAAGAGCGAAGAGTGATGATGCCGAGCATAAACCAGGAGTAACATTTATAAATGCTTCTGGGCATCCATGACGAATCGCACTGTAAATATTATATTGGCGGAGGTATATATAATGGCAAAAGAGAAACCACACATGAATGTCGTATTTATCGGTCACGTTGACCACGGAAAGTCAACAAGTGTCGGTAGGCTAATGTACGATTCAGGAAATATTGACGAACAGGCTATGAGAAAGCTCACTGACAAGGCTAAAGACCTTGGAAAATCAGGTTTTGAGTTCGCATTCGTTATGGACAACCTTAAAGAAGAGCAGGAGAGAGGAGTTACTATAGACCTTGCTCATAAGAGGTTCAATTCCGACAAGTACGATTTTACTATCATCGATGCACCAGGACACAGGGATTTTGTTAAGAACATGATTACCGGAGCATCACAAGCAGATGCAGGAGTCTTAGTCGTAGCTGCTAATGATGGTGTAATGGCACAGACCAAAGAGCACGTATTCTTGTCCAAAACACTAGGAGTAGGACAACTAATAGTAGCTGTTAACAAGATGGACATGAAAGGATACGACCAGAAAGTATTTGAAGATGTTAAGACACAAGTATCAACTCTTTTGAAGAGCGTAGGCTATAAAGTAGACCAAGTTCAATTCGTGCCTATAGCAAGCCTTAAGGGAGATAATGTTGTTAAGAAGTCTGAGAATATGTCATGGTATACTGGTCCTACATTACTAGAAGCACTTAATAATCTTAGTGAGCCTGAAAAGCCTGTAGACCTTCCATTAAGGCTCCCTGTACAAGACGTATATAATATTACTGGTATAGGAGTTGTTCCTGTAGGAAGGATAGAGACTGGTACTATGAAGATAGGAGATAAGATAACAGCTGTTCCTGGAAGGGAAGGCAAGGGTGTTAACGGAGAAATTAAGAGCATAGAGATGCACCATGAGCAGGTACAGATGGCTGAGCCGGGAGACAATGTAGGATTCAATGTCAGGGGTATAGGAAAGAAAGACTTGCAGAGAGGAGATGTTATCGGAGCTTCTGCTAATGTCCCTACCGTTGCGCAAGAGTTTACAGCCCAGATAGTAATATTGAATCATCCTACTGTGGTCACTGTAGGCTATACTCCTGTATTCCATATCCATACAGCGCAAGTAGCATGTACCTTTACCGAGATAGTAAAGAAGCTCAATCCTGCTACCGGAGAGGTTATGGCTGAGAACCCTGACTTTATCAGGAACGGCGATGTAGCTATAGTAAAGATAAGACCTGTTCAACCACTGGTTATAGAAAAGCAGGCTGAAATCCCTCAATTGTCAAGATTTGCTATTAGGGATTCTGGTACTACTGTAGCAGCTGGGATGTGCATAGACCTTGTCAAGAAGCAAGCATAGTGTGATGTAATATGTCGAGAGCCCGCATTAAGATAGCATCCACGGATATAGACAAGGTTAACCAGGTCTGTAATGAGATCCGTGATATATCCCAGAAGACGGGCGTTGACATGTCAGGTCCTATACCATTGCCTACCAAGAGGCTTAAGATTACTACTAGGAAGAGTCCTTGTGGTAATGGTAAGGCTACTTGGGATAGGTATGAGATGCGTATACACAAGAGGCTTATAGACTTGGCTATGGATGAGAGAGCATTGAGACTTGTTATGCGCGTTGCTATTCCAGAAGGTCTTAATATCGAGATAGAAATGCTAGAATAATAAAAATTTTTTTGTAATCTTCTATTAACGAAATTCTGTCTTATTAATATATTATTTTGTATCCTAACTCGTATTTATGTGATAAAAGATATAAATAGTGCATGTTTTCGTAACATCCAGGTGATGCTTATATGGCAAAGAAAACAACACAAAAAACATCTGGCTCAGACTCGGATGATGTGCTCGCAGTAGTAGCATACTTAACAATAATAGGATGGATACTATGGATACCGATGGTAGTGTTATGGATTATGGGATTGTTGAATGCTCTTAATAAGAAGCAAGTCCCTGTGCCTGTTATAGGAAAGCTTGCTGAAGAGCACTTCAAGTGGTAATTATTCCAAAAAGTTTACTAAAACCCTTTTTTCTTTGGATAGATTTATATTATTATTAATGCAAGAATAATATTATGATAAGAAAGAATCGTGTTTATGAAAATGATAATAATAGTAATAATCATACTAATAATAGGTCTCATACTATATCATTATCAGAAGAGTTTAACAGCCTTCATATCTCAGAATTGGTGCCTGCTACCAATAAAATACCAGTAAACAAGCTTATCAAGGTATTTCCTTACCTTAAACAAAAACACCAGGAATACCTTATACACAGCATCCCTAAGAATAAAGCATCAATGATATTATCAAAGCTTAAGTCTGATGATATATCAAGGCTACTATCTAATGCGCCTCCAAGAACCATAAATTATCTACTGCCATTATTGTCTTATAATGACAGGGAGTATGCCAAATCACAATTAAAATATCCTGCTAAGAGTGTCGGGAGGATAATGACTGATGAGTTCATATCAGTCCATAATTCGTGGACTGTAGGAAGGGCAATGCAAAAGATAAGAAAAGAAGGTATGGATGCTGAAACACTGCATTTCATATACGTAGTTGATGATACCGGAAGATTATTGGATGATATTAGGCTAAGAACATTAGTGATAGCCAGTGCCAACAAAAAAATATCCAGTCTTATGGACAGGCATTATGCTTCTCTTAGTCCTTATGACGATCAGGAAAAAGCAGTAGAACTAATGAGACGATATGATCATTACTGCCTTCCTGTAGTAGACAGGGATTATAGGATTATAGGAATAGTCACTGCTGATGACATATTAGATGTTGCCGAAGAAGAGGCCACGGAGGATATTCATAAAGGCGCTAGTATTATGCCACTAAAGGACTCTTATACTCATACTAGCATAATGCATATTTATGGCAGGAGAATATGGTGGCTTGCACTACTAGTAATAATAAATCTAGTCAGTAGTGGTGTCATAGCGGCTTATGAGGAGACTCTTGCAGGAGCAATAGCACTCGCATTCTTTATTCCTCTCCTAATAGATAGTGGCGGTAATACTGGTAGCCAGTCAGCCACTCTTATGATTAGGGCTATGGCTACAGGAGATGTGGCTATGAGGATGTGGAGGAAAGTCTTTTTTAGAGAGATTATCATAGGAATATTGTTGGGTGTTACTCTAGGGTTTATGGCATATTGGCTTGGAATATTCAGAGCCAATAGTATGATAGGATTTGTAGTAGGGATTACTATGATACTAATAATCTTAGTATCTAATATATTAGGTGCTATGCTTCCTTTCATACTATCTAAACTAAATGTTGATCCTGCAATGGCATCAGCGCCCCTAATAACCAGTTTTGCAGATGCTATAGGACTACTAATATATTTGTCTGTAGCTACTATGATGCTATAGATGATAGCGCCGAGGATGGGATTCGAACCCATAATCCCAAAGGGAGCGGTTTACTCGCATTCCTTTCGAGACCGCCGCAATACCAGGTTATGCGACCTCGGCATAATACACAAGTCGTATCATCTCTTTTTTAAGATGTTTCTTTCTCAGTCTATTCTTTTTAATAATACTGTGCTCATAGCATAATCAGTATCCCAAGAATAATCTGTATATCCATATGATCCTATTCTTTCAAGGACTCCCATCTCAGGCGGAAATTCTATTTCCGAACCTGTAGCGTCATAACGCCCCTCTATTTCTTTGCCCATACCTCTTAATTCTTTAAAACAATTTTTTTCGGCATATTCTGTTATATAGCTAAGGAATGCATTGTCTATCTCTTTAGAATATTGTTGAACAGTAGGATTATGCTTGGTTAAGTATTGTCCGTTTGATAACAATACCATTTCACCATTCTGGTTAAGCATCGCTTCTAGCAAATAGAATCCTACAGTTTCACCCTTATGAACTACTTCGACGAACTGAGAGCTTAATGATTCGAAGTGTCCTCGCATTAGTGGAGCTCCATAAGTTCCTTGTCCCATCTCTTCTATGCCATGAGGATTGTCATAGTAGAATCCTATGCAGGCACCTCCACTATTTCCTATTTTTAGGCTTTTAATAGGGTCTTTATCAGATATTTTCAGTCCAAAAACAAAATCATTATCTCCGTTTGATTTTCCTGTTAGTCTAGCGTTAAGGTTTCTTAGCTTTTGTATTTGTGATTCTGCAAGGTGTGGATAGGTTGCATTACCTTTTCTTTCTAAATACTCCCTTAATAGTCTTGATGCTTCAAGTCCACTATTTTGGTCTTCACTAACCCGTCCTAGTATGCTTTGTAAGGTTTCTTCTACAGAAGCTTCCATTTTTATGTTTAGGTTATCTGCTATCTTTTGTAACGCTCTTTCAGGTTTTCTAAAATACTGTTTTTCGAATAATGTTCTTATAATATCTGTTAATTCAGCAGAATGCATAGAGTACGGGTTTTCTGAGAATTTATTACCAACAACAGCATATGTTCTCTCTTCGAAGTCGGAACCTCTTTGGTCAATATCTATTCCTCTACTTTGTGCCATTATTAAAAAATGTTGATCTTCATTCCTACGGTGATCATCTAATCTTCCTTCAAGACCTTCAACTAACGTCTTAGCATAATCAGGATAGAGAATGGCTTGTGCTAGAACGTCTGCGGCTCTTGATCTATCCGTTCTTTTTACTAATGATTGGTATTGGGAATCGTTGATTATTATCTTTTCTTGCCTTGCTATTCTTGTCAAATCATCTTTATCTGTTTTTTTGAGTTTGGCTAGTCTGGTTATGGCTTCATAAAGTACGGGCTTATTCTTGATTAGATCAATTATTGTATCAGTTAGTTCTTCATCTTTTGGTTTTAGCATGCTCTGTAACTCTATGGCATCTTTCATCAACATGCCACTATCAAGGAAATCGGATATCCTATAGTCTGTATGCTTACTCTCGCCTTTTAACCTATTACGACAGTGTGCTTCTGTATCGTGTTCAAACCAGGCTTCTAATGCTGCGCTTACTTGTTCAGGAGAATATCCGGCTGTGTCTGAATTGAAAATAGTAGCTTCTTCTAATATCTGAATCTTTATTTTTTGTTACATCGGTTAGATAAGCTATAATCATTTCAGATAGTGAAGCATCTACTAATTCTCTGGGCAGCATGTGTTCCAGAAAGGTATAGCCAGATTGCAATATGCTCTCTTCATACCTTATCACTTCAGGGAATAATACTGGTGACACCCTTTCTTCTATTTCATATTCGCTAACTAATCCTATAACTTTGTCCAAGACAGGATAATCCGATAGATTGATAGCACTCGCAACATTAAATCCTCTGTTAACAAATATGTGTCTTAATTCTTCTTTTGATGGCTCGCTAATTGCTCTTCCCTTAACTATTTCTGTTACTAGATCATCAACTACTTCTTCTAGGAATGCCTTACTACTGTACCCATCCATATGATACCACTATGTAGTAGTATTACTTACATGTATTTAAATATACCGCTTCACGTAATGCATAGGGCCATGACATATGTCCCTCTTACTTAATTTTATAGAGCAACATTCCCAGCAGAAACTCTTTTCTGCATTTGTTTAACGAACCAACCTCTCTTTTTAAAGGTCAGCTTATACAAACACAACACTCATTCAAATGGAAGATGAAATACAAGCGGAACAAAAAACGTAATAGCAGACCTAATTAACGATTATGAAAAAGAATATATAGAGGTGTAACCCACATTAAGTATGTTTATGAATAAAAATAATTTGAAACAAAACTGTAGAAATTCTTTTACTGAGGATATTACTGCTGTTACACATGATTTTCATTATCTATTCTTGTTACAAGATAACTGTAATTTTACTATAAACACACTCGTCAGTTTGACTACGATTGCGTTTCATAAACCTAGACCAAGAATAAATAGTACTGAAGATATTTAGTATAAAAATAACAAAGATAACCAAACTCATAAAATAAAAAAGAGGTATACACATGACCAATAAAAAGAAAAAAACAATAAAAACACGCATCAAAGACACTGATTCAAAAAACAACGCAAGACAACATACATGGGTTTGGATTCTGATTATTTTATCAGCATTAGCAATTATCTTTCTTTTATCAATCAGTAATATTGGATATTTATATAGTACAAACATAAATGATCCAATATGTAGGTATGTTCAAATCCCATATGAAGCTCAAGAATCATACCTTAGGACAGAGTACTATGTTGAGAGCGTTCCATATACGCACTCTGAGTGTGAAGAGAAAGACATACCGTACTCAATAGAAAGCTTTCGATTTTTATCAAATAATTGTAATCAAGTTCAAGAAATATGCAATAAGTTTTTTCTCGGTATATGTACCGAAAAAACAACGTTTTGTATAGATAGGACTGTAAGTTGTACTTTGGATTTAACTAATCTGGATAGTGAAGAAAGAGGTTATTTTACAGTACGTTTTAACTTTTTTGAACAAGGTAGCAACAATTACATAAAACATAGTGATGATAGTAGACTAGTATATGCCCAAACAAGATCGAGTTTTTCTGGTTCTGTCAGAATCATTAGTGAAGGAGAAGATGGTGATGCAAACAAACAATTATCATGTAATCATGTTCTCTTGAGAAAGCCTACTAAAACTGTCTGTAGAGACGTAATACAGTATCGTGACGTCCAAAGGGAGAGACAAGTAACTGCTTATAGACCTATCACAAAGTATAGATCAGAACAAATATGCGATTGACAAGTAAAACCTGTTTATAAAACCCACAGACACAAAACGTATTAAAAATTTTACTGCCCCCGCCGGGATTCGAACCCGAGTCCTCCGGTCGAAAGCCGGAGATGATAGGCCGGACTACACCACAGGGGCAATCACTATCGGAATCCACAATCCTTTTTTAAACGTTATCATATCCTTCCCAGAATAGTAGTATCGAGCTTTATAGGCTCTTCTATTATAAAATGCTCTGCATATTCCATACTATTCATCCTGCCTATATGCCTCCTGCTCGCTCTAAGATATTCTATCAGAAAACCGTCTCTTAATTGTGTCTGGCTCTTATGGGCATTCCATAGCCTAACACAATCTTCTATAACATCACTGACATCTATGACGAATGACGGCTTATGATATTTTGGAACCATATAATATATTATTCTTTGAGCATTATGGTGCTCTCCTGTAATATTGCAGTTCTTGAATTTTGCAAATCTTGCCGCCGTTCTAATAGTCTTTCCTAGTCCTGTATGGTCTGGATGCGCAGCTCCATCAGTATGGGAATAATCATTGGTATGGTATGGCACGAATATCGTATTTGGCTTGTATTCTCTTATTATTACAGCCATTTCTTTGGCTAGCCTTACAGAATATTCTATGCTATTATCCTCATATCCTAATACTATTACTTTGTATCCTCCTATGCGTCCTGCTTCTAATGCTTCCTTATGCCTTTCTTCAGGACTGCCATATGTTCCTGCCTCTCCCCTAGTAAGCACTACACTAGTCACATTATTGTTTTTTGCCAGTTTTAGGAGGGTTCCTCCCATGCCAAATTCACTGTCGTCAGGATGCGCCGAGAATACCAGTATATTGTCTGCCATATTACCTAGTAGGTATAGACCTATATAATATGGTATGTTTATTTTTGGTTCTTTATTAAATGTTTGTTTAAGTGTGCTATGCGCCACCCCGTAGGGGCCAACCCCCAGCGCATCAGCGTCAAGCGTGAACGTTCGTTCCCGCTCCAGCTGACGGCTGTCGCACACTTGTATTATAAAGCACTTATTTCCCAATATATTTAAAGGGACTTTGTTTTCTGTATAATTATGGCATTGTCCAAGAAAGTGTCTAAAGTGACTAAGACCAAGTCCAAGCCTGCTCAGGAGAAGAAGAAAGAGTCAGAATACTCTTTTGAAACAACAGCAGACCTTCCAGTATCTAATAAGATAGTAGAACAGGTAGTAGGACAAGAGCACGCTGTAGAGGTTATAAAGAAGGCTGCCAAGCAGAGGCGTCACGTCCTATTGATAGGAGAGCCTGGTACAGGAAAAAGTATGCTGGGACTCGCATTAGCAGAATTATTGCCTAACGAGAACCTTGTAGACATACTATCCTATCCTAACCCTAATGATGATAACCAACCAATAATTAGGACTGCTCCTAGGGGCAAGAGCAGGGAGATGATACAAAAAGCCCGTATAGAGAATACTGGGAGCATGTTCAGGGGCAACTATTGGATTATGATACTCTTATTCATACTCTCTATAGTCGCACCATGGTATGCCTTTAATTATTACGGATACAGAATAGAAGGCGCGTCATTATTGTTGGGTGGCATAATGTTCTTTGCATTCTTTATAGGGAGCATGTTCTTCATCTTATTATTTATAGTGATGATGAACCTTTCCAAGCGCTTCGAGGCAAAAGTATTGGTTCCTAAAATTATTGTAGATAATACTAGTAGAGAGCAAGCACCTTTCCTGGATGCTACGGGTAGTCATGCAGGAGCACTATTGGGGGATGTATTGCATGATCCTTTCCAGTCAGGAGGTCTAGGTACTCCTCCCCATGAGAGAGTGGTTGCTGGGATGATACACAAGTCTCATCTCGGAGTATTGTTTATTGACGAAATATCTACTTTGCATCCTGCTACTCAGCAGGAATTGTTGACTGCAATGCAGGAAGGAAAGTCTCCTATTACCGGTCAGAGCGAGAGGTCTGCAGGAGCCATGGTTAGGACTGAGCCTGTCCCTTGCAAGTTCGTACTGGTAGCAGCAGGCAATTATGATACTATTAGGATGATGCATCCCGCTCTCCGATCCAGAATTAGGGGTTATGGTTATGAGGTTCATATGAATGATACTATGCCTGATAATCCTGAGAATAGGCGAAAACTCGCATTGTTTGTAAGCCAAGAAGTTACTAAGGACGGCAAAATACCACATTTTAGTTTTGATGCTGTAGAAAGAATAGTAGATGAGGCTAAGATGAGGGCCGGAAGAAAAGGACACTTAACACTGCGTTTAAGAGAGCTTGGAGGGATAATACGAGCTGCTGGTGATATGGCGTTAGAAGAGAATGCTAAGATAGTACTGCCTAAGCATATTGATAAAGCTAAGGGCATTGCTAGGACTCTAGAACAGCAAATAGCAGACAAGTATATTGAACAGAAAAAAGAGTATGATGTTATAGTAACCAAAGGTTTGCGTGTAGGAAGGGTTAATGGCCTAGCAGTAATAGGAGCTGGCTCTGCATTTTCTGGGATAATACTTCCTATAGAAGCCGAGGTTACTCCCGGAGGAAAGGACAGCAAGATTACTGCTACCGGTAAGCTAGGTGATATTGCTAAAGAAGCTGTTATTAATGTGTCTGCTATTATCAAAAAATATTTTGGTGAGGATATTAAGGAGAAGTATGACTTGTATGTACAGTTCTTGCAGACCCATGAGGGTGTAGAGGGTGATAGCGCTTCTATAGCCGTTGCTACTGCTATTATCAGCAGTCTCAAGGACATTTCTATCAGACAGGATTATGCTATGACAGGCTCTCTTAGCGTTAGAGGAGAAGTATTGCCTGTAGGAGGCGTTTCGGCAAAGGTCGAGGCTGCTATTAACGCTGAACTCTCAGCTGTTATAGTACCCAAAACTAACATGAACGATATTGTGATTCCTAAAGAAAGATTATCCAAGATTAAGGTTATACCAGTAGATAATATCAGCCAGGTTTTAGAGCATGCTATGGACTGGTCTTCCAATAAAAGTATACTAAGAAAGATAAAAAAACATAGTAATATAAGCATCAAATAGTGACGAAAAAAGATAATTTTATAAACTAGTCCTTTATTGTTTATGTTAATAATTAGAGGTGGTATAATGTCGTGGAATCAATTTTTCGGAGATTTGTTTCTTAATGTGTTGCCTGAGCTCTTGTTTAACGTCCTGATAGGATTGCTCATAATATTCTTGGGTATTGCCCTGGGATTTTTGGCTAAGAAGATTACTATGGGACTGCTTAAAGGCCTTAAGTTCGAAAAACTTATGGAACAGGTCAAGCTAAGCCATGCTTTTGGCAGTATTAGCGTTAGCGAAGTATTAGCTGACATATTGGAGGCTGTAGTAATCATTGCATTCCTCGCTCAGGGTCTGGATCAGATGGGACTATACTTATTGTCAGGCGCATTAACCTCTCTATTAGGATGGGTGCCTATGCTCCTTGCAGGATTGTTAATGCTAGCAGTATTCTACATACTGGCCAAGTATGTAGAATCGCGCATACAAGCATCCAATCTTGGCAATGCGGACAACATAGCAAAATATACGTTTGCAGCTATTATAGTAATAGGAGCTGTAGTGAGCCTAAGACAGGCAGGTCTTAACACTGCTTTCATAGAACAAGCATTATTGATAGTCGTGTTTGGATTTGCATTGGCTTTCGCTCTTGCTGTAGGAATATCTATGGGACTAGGGCTTAAAGGAGATGCAAAGAAACTGGTAAGCAAGACTACAAAGCCTGCCACCAGAAAAAAGGCTAAGAGAAAGAAGAAATAATGACAGGGGCCTGATAGTTTGGAACTGCCAGATATTGGTTATTTAAGAGAGAAAAAGCCTAGGATGCTCCTAGGTTTTCCGGGTTTTGGCATGGCCGGGAGCATCGCTTTGCAATACTTTATTGAGAATGCAAATGTGGAGTTTAAGGGTCGATTGGACTTTGAGGCTCCACAATTCTCTTTTATTGCAGTGCATGAAGGCAACATAGTATGGCCAGTATCACTATATTATGCTAATGAGCAGAACGTACTATTGGTACATTCCTTGGTTCCTCTTGCAGGTGCAGAAAAAGAGCTGTATGATAGCATATCTTCTATAGTAAAGACTGTTGATTCTGATATGATAATACTGCTTGAGAGCATAGCGTCTCCCGATAATATGTCTCATAAGGTTTATTATCATACTGTAAGGCAGGAATGGAAGGATTTGGCTAACAGCAAGGGATACGACAGCCTGCAGGAAGGCATTATTATAGGAATGTCAAGCAGGATACTGGCCGGCTTTGAGGATAATACTTTTGGAATATTCTGCGAGGCCAATATTGACATGCCCGACTCGGAAGCTGCAGCTGCTCTTATCAAGGCGCTCGACGACATTTGGGGCTTTAATGTTGATTATGAGAAGCTAAAGGCTGTAAGCACTGCTTTCGAGGAGAAGCTCAAGACGATAGCCAGGAAGAGCAAGAACGCCCAGACTCTCAAGCAGAAGAACCAGATGTTCTATGTTGGATAGCAACAAAAAAAATTAGGATTAATATTATTAATCATTGCTAATAATTATTTGGCTTATTATAATTAATATATATGCACATTGCTTGATATATATTAGCATAATATTATCACAATATATGAGTATATCTATATATTTACTAGCATATTTTTATCATATGGTAATAATGTTTTTTTTGTAATATAGAACTAAAAGAATTTATGGCTAAACAAGTAACTTTTTTATTGCCCCAAAGCAACCCTATCTATATGGCTATAGACTTTGCTTGCAATACTGTGACTGTAGACGAGCTATTGACATGCAGCTTTAACCTGACTAAAGGAGAACTACTAATATTTACATATTTCATGAATAATCCCAAATCATTAACCATTAAGGAAATAGGATCTGCAGTTTCTATGGAAAGAAGCGGAGCCCAAAAAGCTGTAAAGAAACTTGTTGATGCTGGCTTATTGGAAAAGAGACAGGTGAATAATGAAAGAGGAGGGTTCTATTACAGGTATTATATTGCAGACAAGGAAGATATCAAGAAAAGGATACTTGAACTTATAGACTCATGGTCATCCAAGGCAAAAAACGCTGTGCACAATATTTAAGCAAAACCTAATTATTCTAATATATTACATAGATTAAATAATACTATCTATGACAATAATTTATGCGCACAAAATTAGTATATTGTAATATTGGTCAGCTTATATTCTTTTGTAAAGCCCATATTTTCATAATAATCAACAACCCCGCCCTAAAGGGAGCGATATGTTGGAGTTAATGGTTAAACTGCTATCGGACTAAAGACCGAAGTATGTACCCCGCCCATTAACAATCAAAGCAAAATCTTCTATGAGTGTCCTAAGAACATCATTATTAATGACAAAAAAACGGCTAAAACAACATAAAAAACCATTAAATTGCTTCGCATAATGAACCTTATGCGAAATATAGTTAATATGTGCATACAGCATTTATAAATGAAGTGTTATTTTGCTATATTTTGATAGTTTAGGCCGGCCCTTTTATAATAAAAATACTATTCTAATAATCCCCTTGCTCCTAGCGCTTCTGTCATCCGCTTAATAGACAGATACAATGCTGCTTCCCTATGACTAACTTTTAGTTGGCTTCTTGTACGTTCAACTTCGTCATATGCTCTTAGCATCTTTTCTTTTAGAGTATCATTAACTCTTTGTTCATCCCACCTTAATCCATATCTTCCCTGCACCCATTCAAAATAGGATACTGTAACTCCTCCGGCATTAACCAGTATGTCAGGCAATATTATAATATTCTTTTCTAATAATATTGGCTCTGCATCCTCCTTGGTAGGTCCATTGGCTATTTCGAGTATTAATGATGCCTTAACAGTCTTGGCCCGTTTAGGGGTAATACTGTTTTCGAGAGCTGCAGGCACCAGTATATCGCATTCAAGTCCAAACAATTCATCATGAGTTATAACTTTTGTATCATCGTATCCTGCAAGAGTCTTGTTCTTTTGCTTGTGTTCTGATACTTTATTAACATCTATTCCATTAACATCATATAGTGCTGTAGTGCTGTCAGATACTCCTATAATGCTGTATCCTCTCTTATCCAATAATAGTGCAGCGTTCATACCCGCATTCCCAAAGCCTTCTATTACCACTCTCTTGCCTATATGACTGTTCTCTTCTACGGCTTTTTCCAATACATATACTGCTCCCAGGCTTGTTGCTATCTCTCTTCCTAGGGATCCTCCTAAGGCTAATGATTTGCCTGTAATCATTCCTTTCTCATGGTTTCCTGTCAGTTTTTCGTACTCGTCAAGCATAATATCCATTATTCTACTGTTAGTGCCAACATCTGGAGCTGGAATATCGCTTGACTCCCCCAATATCTTGTGGAATGCCCTGATATATTCTCTTGATACCTTGTTTATGTCCTCGTCGTCATACTTTTTGGTGTTGATTATTACTCCTCCTTTTCCTCCTCCGTAAGGAATGTCTATTAATGTGCATTTAAGCGTCATTAGTGCGCTTAGCAGTACTACTTCATCTTCAGTTACAGTATGATGGTATCTTATTCCTCCTTTGGACGGGCCTCTTGCATGGCTGTGCTGGCTCCTGTAGGCTGTGAATGTTTCTATGCCTTTTTTTGTTCTTACTATGAGCTCTGCAGTATACAGTTTTTCGGGCCTCGAGAGTATTTTTCCTGCCTCTTTTGGCAAGCCGTGCTTGTCTATGATGCTGTTAATAGTGTGCCTGTAATTTGATAGTGTTCCCATGATTTGTTGTAACTCACAGTACATGATAAATATATCTTTTTTTGATAAGGTTTATTATTCATAGCATTATTCTTTGGTTATGGAAGAATTAGAAAAGGTGGGTATTGAGATGCGACTTAGAGGATTCTCACCTAAAACTATCGACAGTTATATGCGCTATAATAAGGCTTTCTTGTCATATACTAATATTGCTAGTGAGGATACGATTAAGGCTTTTCTTGCGGATGCTTTATCTAAAGGGAAGAGCGCGAGGACTGTGGCTCTCATGAGGTCCGCACTATTATTTTATTATAATGATATTATGAAGATGAAAATGGATATTCCCTCACCTAAGATAGAAAAGAGTCTGCCCCCAGTATTGACTGTAAGGGAAATTGAGCTTCTTTTCGGGAGTGCGGGTAGCAAGAAGAGCGCTCTAATAATGAAAACATTATACAGTACTGGGATTAGAGTGTCTGAGCTTTGTAACCTAAAAAGAGACGATATTGATTCTGATAATGGCTTTCTTACTGTTAGGATGGGCAAGGGAAAAAAAGCCAGAAGAACAGTCATAGACAAGAACTTAGCGTCACTATTGCTGGATATGGCTAATGAAGGTCATATTTTTTCTGCGAATAATGGCTCTAGACCGACTGAGAGGAGCATACAAATGATACTCGCAAGTGCCAGGAAAAGGTCTGGAATAACAAAAAAGGTCACTCCTCACACTCTAAGGCATAGTTTTGCCACTCACCTCCTCGAGAACGGCACTAGCATTAGAGTTATACAAGAGCTTTTAGGGCATGAGAACCTGCAAACAACCCAGATATACACTCATATCTCTGAGAGAGAACTATCCAAAATTGTTAATCCTCTGTCCATGCTTAAGGAAGATTAGTTATTTACCATATTATAAAAATGTGCTAGAAAGATACTGGCTATGACACAATATATTAATAATAATATGCTAGTAAATATATAGCAATTACAATAAAATATAAGCATAAATATATAATAAACATTAAGCAAATATTAATAAATACTAGCAAGATGTTATTGCTGCTAATCCAGAGTCACTATATTGTACTGTACCTGCGTGTGCATGAACTCCTTGTCGAGCTCCAATAGCACGTTGCCGTTAAGGAAACGCTTTACTACAGGTATGCCCTTCTCGAGCAATGATGATACGAGGTTAGACGAGTAGACCGTGCTTATGTCCATCTTGTCAGCTATTATTTCATAAGTAGTAAGGCTTTTTTTATGAGTGTTGGACATGAGCAGTGCCAATAGCTCTTCTTCCTCCCTGGAAAGTATTATGGTAGTAATCTCTTTCTTTTCTGTCATATTACCTCCTCGATAATACTCCATGGATTCCATTCTTTGAGAGATCTTATCTACCTTGTCGTTAAGCCGTGCCATATACTCATACAACGATCTTAGCTCAGTGTCGTTCTGGTTTATGCTGTCCAAATGGTCGTCTAGCTCTTCTTTAATCTTAGAAAATGCGACTTTAAGCTCATCCCTTAATGATTCAACCTTGTCTTCTCCTCTCTTGGCAAAAAGCACCTGACCACCTAAGCTGATTGTTCATATGACTATGCTTATATAGATATTGGTTTTACAATAGACATATGGTTTCAAGAAAGTCAATAGCAGTAGAACTCTCAAGACTAAAATCATTGGATTCGCATAAGCTTGAGCTCGAACAGTATGAGACGGGTTCAGAGATAGCCTCAATACTGTTATGGCATGCTTATATGAGAGGGGATATTAGCAATAAAACGGTAGCAGACCTTGGTGCCGGCAATGGTATACTGGGCATAGGAGCATTAATGCTAGGAGCAAAACATGTTACTTTTTTAGAAAAAGATATTGACGCTGTCAATATTATGAGTAAGAATCTTAGTGAGTATGAAGAGGACTGTTATAATGTTATGCACAGTGACATATCTAAATATAACAGCATAGTGGATACTGTTATTATGAACCCTCCTTTTGGAGCGCAAATAAGGCATGCTGACGCTCCTTTTATTAACGCTGCACTTTCTTATGCTAACAAGTCTTATATTATTATACCTCCAGTATCACTGGATTATTACAAAAAGGCAGTAGGAGAAACGCATAGTTTAACAGTGCTGGACACTTTAAAGTATAGGATGCCCAAACATTATGATCATCAAAAAAAGATTACAGCCATAATAGAGGTAATGATTATTGTTATCAATAAACAATCGTAAGATTATATTAAAGAATATTGTATTGCTCTTAGGCATTACCGCTTACGCTTTTGTCATATTATATTATATTCCTATTATGGGATTATTATTGTTCGTTCCATTATACTATTATTCTATCAAAGCCAAAAACATACTAAGCGCTTTTATATTCGGTGCTTCTTTCGGATTATTGTATTATGCCACCGGCTTTTATTGGACTCAAGGACACGGATTAATGGTAACTCTATTGGGTTTTATTCTCTTCGGCTTATCTTTTGGCATGTTATCATTACTTTCAAGGTATAGTGGAAATAAGTATTTTAAGGGATTATTTTTGATTAGTCTATATTGGCTGTTGCTATGCATTATTATGATGTCAACTACTGTAGGAGCTTATATGTTCATGTACGGCATATTCACTCCTGCGCCTAGCATACTGGCATACTATGCTGGACTCTTAGGTGTTTCTATTATTGCTATGTTATTCATGTACAGCATAGGATTTTATTTATGTTATTACAAAAAACAATCATTGTATGGCACTATCATAATGATGCTCATATTATTGTTGCCCGTACACCTGTTTGTTGGTGTTCCTGAACCTTTGGGCATAAGAGTTAGTGCATTGCAGGACGATTATGATTATGACTGGGATGATAGGAGACGAGATATTATTGGTGAGACTCAACGGCATATTGATATTAGCTCCCAAGCAATAGGCTATACTGATATTATAGTCTGGCCAGAGTTTTCTGTGAATGTAGATATCACTACTGAAGACTATTCTCATGTTCGAGAATTACTATTGTCTTTTGCAGAGCAAAACAATATTACTATAGTGATAGGAAGCTTATTGTCTGTAGGGGATAAGCATTATAATACTGCTATGATGATTACTCCTGAAGGTCTACAACGAGATTATGTTACTAGCATTACACCAATATTCTTTACAGAATATACTATTAGGGGTACAGAACTATCTTATCTGCATTATTATCATAATAATGGAATTGTTAGGATAGGAGTATTATTGTGTTATGAAGAATACCATACTGGTGCTAAGAAGGATTATGAGGATATTAACATTCTTTTTATGATGACTGATTCGAGTGACCTGAAGTGGGGTAATAATGTAGCTGACCGTTTCGCAGCGTATAGGGCTGTAGAATATCGTGTTCCTGTAGTCAGGAGTGTTAATGGAGGCACTGCTATGATAGTGCAACCTAACGGCAAAATAGTAGCCAAAGGCAATAGGGGTGACATAACTGTTATTACTGCTATGATATAGCGAAACGCTTAATAATAAGAAACGTTCAGGAATAGTTATGCGGGTTCGCAATACGGTAATAGCGGTGCTGGTACTAATGCTTGTTATTAGTTCTGTTATTGTCTTTGCACGCCCTAAGGATGGTTCTAGCGCACCCAGTTTTTTCCGTGATAAATGGGAGAATACAGCCCATGATATTGCAAGAGAGAACCTGGTAAAAATTGTAGTAGAAGGAAACGTATTTGATACGCCTCCGGATGATGATCACATTACCAGTCTTAGGATTAGGTTAGGGAAGGCTGAGGAAGGTATATGTGTATGTTCTGGTGGGGAAGTTGTGGTAAGCGGTTACTATTGTTTTGATGACGAGCATGCCATATGCAATAATGACAATTGTCTTTGTCGTAAGAATACTACTTATTGCAGAGGAGGCGTAATAGAAAAGCCTGCTGGAGGATGCAGTGCGGACGCAGACCCAGTGTACGATCCCTCTTATCCTGGAACAGGCTATAATGCCTGTTGCATGCCTGAATCAGTAGGACCACCGCCTGAGAATGGAGGGCCTAGTGATAATTGTCGTGATGATCCCAGCATATGTACCGGTTCAACACCATACTGCAGGTTATCTGATGAAACATGTGTTGAATGCAGAAACGATGCAGATTGTGTTAGTGGAAGGCCTCATTGTTCAAATGGAGAATGTAGGTTGTGCCTAACGAACTCTCATTGTCCACCAGGATATAAGTGTGAAGATAATACTGGTGATTGTATACCAATAACTTGTGAAGATTATGGACTGCTTACTTGTCCAGATGGCTATCAATGTGTTGATGAACTATGGAAATGCGCAGAATAGCCCACCCGTAAGCTTTATAAACACTTCTTTAATCCTTTATGGGATGCAAGTTGCAGTGTTGGAAAACGATAAGAATAGGGCTGTAATAGAGATTCATGGCTCTGACCACACTGTATTGCTCGCACTAAAGGATGCTTTGGAAAATGACAAGGAAGTGGAGTTGGTAACATATGCTATCGACCATCCACTAGTAGGCCATCCTAAGCTAATATTGGAAACTAAGAAGAAGAAACCCCAAGAAGTACTGGTCCAGGCTATAACAAAAGTTATTAAGGAACTGGAGTCTTTTGGGAAGGATCTTGACAAGAAGCTCAAATGATCCCGCAAACTGCGTTAGCAGGAGGGTAGTAACATGGAATACGACAAGGTTTTAGAAGCAATAAAGAAAGCTAAAGAGTCCTCTAATAAGAGGAACTTTGAGCAGAGAATAGACTTAACATTTAATTTTAAGGAGTTGGACTTAAAAAAGCCAGACCATCAGCTCGACTTCTTCATGACACTCCCTAACATTCCCGGCAAGCCTAAGAGAGTATCAGGATTCGTTGATACTGAGCTTATAGAAGAGGCAAAGAATAATCTCGAATTCTATATTACCCCTGACAAGTTCGCCCAGTATAAGGACAAGAAGGCAGCCAAGAAACTAGCAAATAGCTACGATTATTTTATAGCACAAGCAACCCTGATGAAGGATATTGCAGCTTCATTCGGTAGGATATTAGGCTCTAGAGGCAAGATGCCAAACCCTAAGGCAGGAATGGTAGTTCCTCCAAGAACACAATTAGCACCTCTTATAGACAGGCTTAAAAAAACGGTTCATGTAAAAGTAAAAACTTCTCCCGTATTCCACAGTGCTGTCGGCTCAGAAAAACAGGCTGATGATGAGATAGCAACAAATATCATGTATGCTTATGAACAAATAGTATCTCATCTACCACAAGAATCAAAGAATATTAAGAGCGTCTATATCAAGACTACTATGGGCTTTCCTATAAAGGTGATCTAAGTGGCTCACGTATCACTATCAAAAATAACAAAAGTGTCAAATATCAAAGATGTTATGAAGGATTATCCTGTCATAGGATTGCTTGATGTTGAAGGAATCCCTGCAAGCACTCTTAGGGTTATGCGTGACAAGCTAAGGAGTCATGCTAGAATCATAATGACAAAAAAAAGGTTTATGAAGATAATGTTTGAAGACTTAAAGAATGACAGGCCAGGTATAGAAGGGTTGTCAGAACATTTTAGGGGAATGCCAGCACTAATACTGACTAATGAGAATCCTTTTAGGATAGCTTCAATCCTTAGAAAGTCGAGGACTCCTGCTCATGCAAGACCAGGCCAGATAGCACCAGATGATATTATGATACCTAAGGGTCCTACAGCGTTCCCTCCAGGCCCTATAATATCAGAATTGGGAGCTATAGGACTAAAAACGGGCGTTGAAGGAGGAAAGGTTGCTGTAAAAGAAGATTCTATAGTGGCTAAGAAAGGAGAGCCTATCAAGCGCAAGGTCGCTGAAGTCCTAACAAGACTTGACATTAAGCCCATGAGCATAGGATTAGCACTTACTGCTGCTCATGAAGCAGGAACTATATACTCTCAAGACATACTCGAAGTAGACGAGTCATACTACCATGAACAGTTGAGCGCAGCAGCATTCGAGTCTTACGCGGTAGCATTATATGCTGGGATAATAACCAGTGATACCATAATGCCACTGCTCTCCAAGGCAGCTAGAGAGTCTTTCCTACTCTCTATAGTAAGGGTTATTCCAAGCAAGGAGAATATAGGATTCCTAGTAGCTCTTGCTAGCAGTCATGGTGAGAGTCTTGGAGGAAAAATAGTATTATAATAATGGAGGAGATAAGCATGGAATATGTATATGCAGCTATGTTGCTTACAAAAGCAGGAAAAAATGTTGATGAGGCATCTTTGAAGAAGGTGCTCGAGGCAGCAGGTGTCAGTGTAGACGAGGCAAAGGTTAAGGCAGTGGTCGCCGCTCTAGAAGGAGTGGATATTGAGGCTGCTATTAAGGAGGCAAACCAGATGACTAGTACTGCTGCTCCAGCACAGGCTTCGGCTCCTGCACAAGAGGAGAAAAAGGAAGCTCCTAAGGAAGAGAAGAAGTCTGAAGAGGATGCTGCTGCAGGTCTAGGAGCACTATTCGGATAAAAACATTTTATTAATAAACATAATGTATGCTGGTTTGGATGGCAGAGGATATCGCAGTATTAAAAGCTGAATTGGACAAGGTTAAGTCCTTAATAGACGAGAAGAGTGCTAACAAGGAGAAGGCCTTCCAGAAGAAACAACAGCTTAAGGATGAGATGCTAAAAGCTATCGACGGCATAAAAGAACTGAAAAATAAAAGGAATGAGCTCACAGACAAGGTCAAGTCTCTAAAAAAGAACAAGATAGAGCTTATAAGAAAACAAAAGTCATTATTGGAAAGACTAAAAGTAGCCCAGGCTGCTATGAATAATACTAAATCGTTGAATAGGAAGGTTCCACCACACGTTCTATTAAAGAAGATTGAGGCATTAGAATATAGTGTGGAGACTGAAGCATTATCTCCTGAGAAGGAAAAGCAGGTTATGACGCAGATTAAGCAGTTGCGCAAAGAGTATGATCAGGTAAAAGATATTAGTGAGCATACTAAAGGATATTCTGAACTCAGAAAGGATTTTTCTGCTATCAACAAAGAGATTAACTCCTTAAAAAAAGTGGTTCAGGATGATGCTCATAAGAGCCAGGAATTCCATGAGCAGATGATAACAGAGTCAACAAAGGTTGAAGAACTAAAAGCTAAGCTTGAAGAGGCAGAAAAAGAGTATGAGGAGAGGCGCAAAGAGTATCTTGAAACAGCAGACCAGTACAGGCAGGTTAGGGCAAAGCTCGGCATAGCCATTCCTGAAAAGAAGATGGCCGAAAAGAAGAAGAGAGAAGAGGAAGAGACTCATAGGCGCACTGAAGAGAAAAAAGAGATAGCATCGCTTAGAGCAGAAGTTCTAGAAAAGATTAAGACCAAACAAAAGCTTACTACTGATGATTTGAGGATACTGCAGAGCAGTGATCCTGAAGAAGACAACTAATACAATTGTTTTATATAATGATTATTATAACTTATTTTGATGTCCAAGCGTATTACTCTTATAGGCGGCGGCACAGGTTCTTTTACTCTTCTTACAGGCCTAAAACTCTATCCTGACTTAGAATTAGGCGCTATCGTTGCTATGAGCGATGATGGGGGCAGTACAGGCATACTAAGAGACGAGTATGGTATTCTTCCTCCCGGGGATATTAGGCAGTGTCTAGTCGCATTATCTGAATCTGAGAGTATATGGAGGGATTTATTCGCATACAGGTTTAATGAGGGAAGTCTTGAAGGACAGAGTTTTGGGAACATGTTCATAGGCACTCTAGAAAAGATTACAGGAGATTTTGAGAAGGCATTATCATTAGCCGGAGAATTATTGAAGATTAAAGGAACGGTAATACCTGTAACTCTGGACAATGTCAGGCTTGAAGGCATAGGAGTTAATGGTAATTTAGTGGTAGGAGAGAAGACTATAGACACTAAGAAAGAGAAGATAACCAATATTCGTTTGGTTCCTGAAGCATATGCTAATCCTCGCGCTATTAAGAGGATACTAGAGAGTGATGCTATTATAATCGCTCCTGGAGACTTGTATACGAGCATACTGCCCAACCTTGCAGTCAACGGCATTTGTGACGCTATTAGAAATACTGGTGCGATTAAGATACTGGTGGTTAATCTTATGTGCCATAAGAATCATACTGACCATCTTAGTGTAGCAGGGTATGTTAGTCTTATGGAAAAATATCTTGGCAAGGAAACTTTTGATTATGTCTTGTACAATAATGTGCTTCCAACATCAGAGTTCATGTCATATTATAGCATGGGAGGAGAGCTGCCTGTATCTTGGGAAGAGGATACTTTTTTAGAATGGAAAAAGACAATGTTTATAGGCCACAGTCTTATTAGTCAGAGGATTCCTAAGAGGGTTGAAGGCGACAGGATAATAAGAGGATTAATAAGGCATGATCCTATGAGAACCGCAGCATTATTGTATAGTCTTATGGTAAAGAAATAGTTTTTTGCTATGCTTTTTCCATGTAAGAGCATTTCCCGCACGTAAGCCGTTCTTTATGCTTGGCCAGGAATACTCCGTCGCCACATTTTGGACATGGCCTATTCTTCTTTTCTAATGATTCTCCGGTAACATTATAGTATGAGTATGCCTTGATGCTTTTCTTCGGTTTTTTTTTGGAGTCTTGTTCTTTTTTGCCATTATGCTCCCTCAACGCTCTTCTCTTCTTCTTTTTTTGGCATAGTCTTTAGAGTCCTTTTGGCATAATAGGCCGGCTCATTGGCTGACAATGCATTGCTATTATCATATATGAACAGTTCAACTCTTGCCTTTTGCGCCCCATAACTAGCCCTTATCATCCTTACAGACACCTGATCTTCTTTTGATTCTGTCTTTTTTGCTATGGCCATTGTAACTTCATGTCTACTAGGCACTTTTCCTTGAAAGACTATGCTTATGACAAGTCTCTTCCTATTGTATATCGGCTGTTCTTCAGTTTCTATTATTTCTACCTGCATTATTATCTCCTTCCTATCATATTATCTTACTTTTAGAGCGTATTCGCCTGGTGCTGTAATGCCTAGTTCTTTTGCTATAGGACTCCTCACAGGGTCATTTACGACTATCCTGCCCTGCCACGAATTGCTAAACTGATTGCCTTTGCATACAGGACAAGTCTCTCCTTCCACTATAAGATTGCATTTCCTGCACGCCTTTTTTTTCTGTGCCATTAGTTATTCACCATTATTGTTTCTTAACAGTCTTTTTGGGCTTTTCTTTTAGGTCCTCTTCTATCCATTCTGTTTTTCCTAGGCCTGGCTGTCTCATCGTTAGTCCTATTCTTGGATTAGTAATATCTTTGTATGATATTGCAACTATTCTAGCCCTGCACAAGTCTCCTATCTTCAATACTTTCTTTGTTGCCTTGCCCGACAATACCTTTTCTGAGCTGAATGATACAAAGTCATCCATGGTCTGGCTTATGTGTATCATACCGTCTATAGATCCTAAATCAAGAAATGCTCCGAAATCAGCTATGTCTTTAATGCTACAATATACTACTTCGCCCACTTCAGGCTTGTATGTAAGCAAGCTGAATTGTAGCTGGTAGTATGCTGCTCCGTCACCCGGGACTACTATGCCTTCGCCCATATCATAGACTTCTATTACATCTATTACTATTCCTATATCCCTGCTAATGAATCCTTCATACTTCTTCTTGATGGATGATATTACTGCTTCTTCTATGTCCCTTGAGAACTCTTCTGGAGGTACTCTTACCATGTCCTTGACTGTTATGTTCTTGTACATCTAATCACCAATAACTCCTCTCTTCTTGTATGTTATTGTGCCTACTCCTATGCTTTTTGCCTTTCTTTTAAGCTCTTTGTCCTGAGTGAGTATCACAGCATCCATTCCCATGGCCTTTCTTATAAGCATATCGTCTACAGAGAGCTCTTGACTAGGGGGCTCAACAATCCTTTTTAAACGTTTTTGTTCTATTAAGCCTACTATTATGCCTAGACTTGTTCTCGCATTATTGGCTGTAATGCTGTTTCCTTTAGTCTTACCAGTCAATTCTTCTATTACACTACTCGTAATATAATATTCTTTCTTCTCATCATTATACTCTTCTAAAGCGCTTATGATATCTTTTTTCTTGGATACCATGAGTAATATCGATGAAGTATCTAGCAGTATTCTCATTATTGTGCAGTACTGCACAAGATTTATAATGGTTATGCTCTTTGCTCTGTTTATGGATGCTGAAAGGGAAATAGTAAAATTCTATTATAGCATGCTAAAACAACCCTATATTTCTGAGATTAATGCTGGTAAGAGGATAGTTGATTTCGTATTGTTCGAGAAATCGAAACTAATACAGGTTGAGGTCTCATGCTCTCTTACCAAAAAGAGCTCTTATGAGGATGTTGATTATCTTAAGAGCAGGTTTGAGGATGCTTCGGTTATTAGGATGATGAATAGCATATGCAGTATTCACAATCTTTCGTCTTATGAGAAGAGGTTTATTACAAGCCTGTCTAATGTCTCTTTGGAAGACGTTGATGTGGTGCCTTTTGATGATATCCTATTAGAGGTTCTCAGACTTTTGGATACACAGCATTATTCTGACGGTACTATTAGGGGATTGCAGATTATTAGGCATTTATTGTTACAGGATCCTGCCATAATATCAAGGCTTTATGATACCAATATCTTAAGAAAGAAGCATATTAGGAATATTATAGGCATTATACTCGATAATAATGATATTATTAGGGAATTATCGTCTAAAAACAAGACTATAATAATGAATTCCCTGCTTGACGGTAATGATGACATAATTATTGGTTCTATGAGCAAGCAGAGAATGGTAAAGCTTATACAATTATTGTCAGATGATGCTAGTGCTCGTAAGATTATGAGAGAATCCCTCACTCGGCAGCAAAAACTATCATAGTTTATAAGCGCTATAAACACAACTTTTTTTAATGACCTCTTCTTTTACAATATGAATGTCGCTGTTGAAAGAGATTAGGGATGACGGTTTAAAGGCTGTTGGGAAGAGTGATGCTTATCTTACAAGCTTCTATTGTCATATTGACTCTGACAATAATCATTCTGAATGGATTGTCCATTATTATGATCAGATTAATGATATGATGTACTCTTATAATGCTAATACTAAGAGTGTCCAGGGTCCTCTGGAGGTTTTTAAGGAACAGGATTTTGTGCCTGAACTTGACTTGGATGAAGTCAATTGCGAACTGGATGATGCTCTTGAGACTGCCAGGGAAGCCGCGCTGCCTGTTAAGGATTATAAGAAGATCGTAGTAGTATTGCAGACTATAGAAGAATTTCCAGTATGGAACATTACATTATTGTCATCCTCGTTGCAGGCTCTTAATGTAAGGATAGATGCTAGACATGGTGACCTGATTAGGAAGGAGCCTATAGAGCTCTTCGAATTCAAGAGCGATTAGTCTTATTGTCTGAAGGGCATCTCGTTCATGTCAGGCTCTTTCTTTTGCCCTGTAGGAGCGGATGATATAACATCATCAATCCTCAGTATCATAGTGCTTACTTCAGTGCTAGCGCTCAGCGCTCTCGTCTTTACAGATAATGGCTCTATTATTCCTGCCTTATACGCGTCATGACATTCTCCATTGTCAACGTTAAGTCCATGATTGATAAGTCCTTTTTCATGAGCGCTCCTAAGCTCAGTGATAACGTCTATAGGGTCTAAGCCGCAGTTCTCTGCCAGTGTCTTTGGTATTATCTCCATAGCCTTTGCATATGCGAGTATGGCTAACTGTTCTCTTCCAGTATAACTGTCTGCCAACCTCCTTAAGTCTTTTGCGACTTCTGATTCTGAAGCTCCTGCTCCTGACACTATCCTCCCGTTCTTTAGTGCGCTTGAGAGGTCTCCTAGGGCATCGTCTACAGCTCTTTTGACCTCTCCTAAAACATGCTCTGTACTGGCTCTTAGTAGTATTGTTACGGCTTTAGGATTCTCACAATCCCTAATGAATAGCATCCTCTCCTCTCCTACCTGTTCTTCTACTACGCTTCCTGCGCTTCCTAAATCGCGTGGGTTCATGTCCTCTAGGTTGCTTATTATACGTGCTCCTACTGCTTTTCCTATCTTTTCCAGGTCAGACTTTGAAACTCTCCTTACTGCGAGTATTCCTTTCTTTGCAAGATAGTGTTGCGCTACATCATCGATTCCCTTCTGGCACAATAATACTGTTGCGCCTGCATTGGATATCTTTTCTACCATCCCTTTTAGCATTCTCTCTTCCATGTCTAGGAATGCCTGTACTTGACCAGGGTCTGTTATGCTTATCTTAGCATCCATTTCAGTATTTTTTATCTCTATAGGAATGTCTACTAGTGCTATTTTTGCATTGACTATTTTTAAAGGCATGCTCGGATGCACCCTCTCCTTGTCCAATACTATGCCTCTTATCATTTCTGAATTGCTTATGTCGCCTCCTGACTTCTCTTCTATTTTGATATACTCTATAGGAACAGTCCTATTGCTAGAGTCATATACTGACTGGCTTGCCTGGACTGCAAGATTGGATAAGTGCATGCGAGCACTCTCAGAACCTTTGCCTGTCATGGCAGTGCTCGCTATTTGTACTAATAGTTCTGTATCCTGTACCATTATTGGCTTGGCCATTTTAGACAGTGTTTCTAGCGCCTTGTCTAATGCTATCCTATATCCCTTTGCTATGATGGTAGGATGAATGTTCTGGTCCAATAGGTCTTCAGCCTCGTCCAATAGCGTTCCTGCCAGTACTACTGCAGTAGTGGTTCCATCCCCCACCTCATGTTCCTGGCTCTTTGCTATTTCAACAATCATTTTAGCAGCGGGATGCTCTACATTCATCTCTCTTAGTATGGTAACACCGTCATTAGTGACTATTATGTCTCCTATAGAATCGACGATCATCTTGTCCATTCCTTTAGGTCCTAGCGTTGTACGTACTGCTTCTGAGACTGCTTTTGCTGCTGCAATATTGGCATTCTGGGCTGGTCTTCCCTGAGTCCTCTGAGTGCCTTCAGATAATATGAATATTGGCTGTATCGGATTGTTGTTCATTCTTATTCCTCCATTCCACTAATTATGGCGTATTCAGGGTCTGTATCTTATTATAAAAGCATTGCGCCTCCATAACACTTTTATACTAGTATGATTCATTACTGTTGGGGTGGATGTTATGCCTATCAATATGGATGACAACAATAATATTAATGCACATTTGGAATTGTCTGGGTTTAAAAGCGTGGACAGTGCTTCCATGCTTATGGTCAGGAGAGTAGTCGATGGAAGCGTTAAGAAGTTTATGGAGAACGTTAATGATTTTGAAAGGTTAAGGGTTACTCTTAAGGAGATTCATGGGACGGAAAAATCGGTTAAATACCAGGTTACAGCCAATCTTATAGTAGGGAAGAATGTTGAGAGTGTTGAGACTGTGGACAGGAACTTATTGTTCGCTCTTGATTCTGCCATGAAGAAGCTCGAGGCGATAGCAGGAAAACTATAACCTTTTCTGTTAGATAATACATGAAAAAGTGTGCTATGCGCCACCCCGAAGGGGGCATCCCCCGGCACATCAGCGTCAAGCGTTAAATTACATTAACGCTCCAGCTGACGGCTGTCGCACACTTTTTCTACGAGTATACGCTGACCAATATCTTTATTATATCCTGGTTAATTCACCAGCCATGAGGATTGCTATAGAGTCTTATGGTTGTAGTGCCAATATGAATGATGCTGAAATTATGAAAGGCATGTTAGAGGATGAACATACTATATCAGATAATGCTAATCTTGTTATAGTCAACAGTTGTACTGTCAAGGGCCCTACAGAAAAGAAGATATTAAAGAGTATTAAGAGTCATCTTGATAATGACAAAAGAGTAATAGTTACTGGGTGCATGGCAGAATCCCAGCATGAGATGCTATTATCATGGTTTCCTCAGATTAGTATTATAGGACCTGACCATATTGACAGTATTGATGAGCATTTGTATAAGAGCAATAATACTGTAATAATAGGGAAGAGGTTCCTTGATAAGCCTAGCTTAAAGCAAAAATCAGGTAATGTCGTAAGTGGCATTATACAGATATCGAGGGGTTGTGATAGTGCATGCTCTTATTGTATTACTAAGGCGGCTAAAGGCCATATACTAAGCTATCCGATGCAAAGCATTGTTGAGAGGGCTGGAATGTTGATTGATGAGGGAAAAAAAGAGTTGTGGATTGCAAGCCAGGACAATACTGCTTATGGCATTGACTCTTATAGTATGCCTATGCTGCCCAATCTTCTGAAAAGAATATTGAGGATTGAAGGCGACTTTATGATTAGGAATGGGATGGGAAACCCCCATAATCTGTTATTCTGTATTGACAGTCTAATAGATGTATATAAGCATCCTAAGATGTACAAGTTCTTGCATATTCCTCTACAGTCAGGCTCACAAAAAATTATTGATAATATGAGAAGAAGACATACTATAGAAGACCACAAATACATAATATCGCGCTTCAGAAATGCCATTCCTAATATTACTATAGCCACTGATATAATATACGGTTATCCTGGAGAGACTGACGATGATTTTATGATGACTCTTAGCATACTAGAAGAAATGAATTTTGATATAGTGAATATTAGCAGGTTCTGGCCTAGGCCAGGAACAAGTGCTAGCAGGCTTGATATGCTACCATCTCATATATTGAGCGATAGGGGATCTAAGATTACCAGGTTGTTTAGGAAGCTTTCGCTAAAGAAAAATAGTGCTTGGATTGGATGGAGAGGACCTATATTATTATGCGAGAAAGGAAAGCACAATAGTATGGTTGGCAGGAACGAGTACTATAAGCATATAGTATTGTCATCGGAAGAAATTACGAGGAATAATAATGAAATTTTTATTGGTGATAAAGTCATGGTAGAGATTATAGGATGTGATACTTTTCATTTGAAAGCAAAAATAATAGGTGGTTATAATGACTAATCTATTGGTACTAGCTACTAAGACTGATACAGCATCATATAATTTGTATAAAGAGATTGTTAATCTTTTAGAAGATAATCTGCCAGCAACAAAAAGATATGACAATGGTAACCCAGCAATCATTTATGAAAATGCCAATATGGCTTATGAAAAGATTAGATTAGTGCTGCTTAATGAGAGTTTGTTGCACTGCAATCCAGACGATTATGCGGATGATAATGAGACTATATGCTTTCTATCCAAACATGCCGCAAAATCAAATAATAATAGTATTACTATGCATCCTATAGGAAATTTTGGGAGTGCCGATTATGGCGGCATGGCAGGACAAGTAGTAGTGCCTGATATTATGCTAATGAACAGCCTATATGAAAATGCTGCAAAAAACAATGTTGAGACTGATATGGGCAGATATGAAGTCAGTTTTGAAGCGGTTCATCACGGCCCTTATTCCAAGCATAAGTGCGTATTCTTTGAGCTCGGCTCAACATCATATAATTGGAATGACATTAAAGCTGCTAAGATAATGGCGACAATCTTTTATAACAGTATTAAAAATAAGCATAATGTGAAGAAGGCTTTTTTTGGGATTGGCTCTAGCCATTATTGTGCAGGATTTTACGATCTTTTAAATGATTATTATTATGCAGGATCCTGTCCTGATTATGCATTGTCTAATTTTAACGAGGACCACATTAATATAATATCATCGTATGCTGACATATTCGTATTGCACCATAACATAAAAAAGACTGAGAAGGCAAGAATTATAGGAATGCTTGATAGGCTTGATAAGAAGTATCTTCTTTTACAATAATATCACAGTTCTTTATAAATAAAAGCAATAAAAAACACAACATTTATATGATAATGCTCTAATATCCTGGCAATTCACTTGTGGAGGTGGAAATACGCATGGGGTATGATGACGAGTTTGACGAGGACGACTTCGAAGATGAAGATGATTTCGATGAGGATACCAGTGATGACTGGTAGCCAAAGAAATCAACAACCCCGCCCTAAAGGGCGCGGTATGTTGGAGTTAATGGTTAAACTACTATCGGCCTAAAGACCGAGGTATGTACCCAACCCATTAACAATCAAAACCTTTATAAACATTTTTGTATTCCTCGACGATTATGGGAAGAATTAAGACTCAATTTGTTAAAAGAACGTCCAACGACCTTATAAAGAAGCATCCTGAAAGGTTCAACGCTGATTTTGAGCACAACAAGAAGACTATAGCACAGGTTACTGATGTCCAGTCTAAGAAGGTCAGGAATGTTATAGCAGGGTATATAGGCAGGCTTGTAAGGAACAAGAAAGAGTATTAGATATAATTATAATTAATTTTTTTAGTTTTATGATAAGACGCTATCAAACTTTCCTTCTTCCAGAGATTCTAGTGCTTTCTGGGCGTTCATTCCTTCAATCTTAACTCCCATGCTCCTAGCAGTCCCCATAATCTCTTTTACCTTATTCTTTAGGGTGACGCCTGTAAGAGAGTCTTCTTTCATGCGTGCAATCTTTATTATCTGATCCATTTTAAGGTCTCCTGCAAGGCTACTTTTAGGATTGCCAGACCCTTTTTGTAGTCCCGCCTCTTTTTTTAATAGCGCTGTAGCAGGAGGTGTTCCTAATGATATAATGTATGTCTTGGTATCACTGTCTACCTCTACTGTCACGGGAACCTGCATTCCCTTATAGTCTGCTGTCTTCTTGTTAATGTCAGCTACTACCTGGCCTATATTCACTCCTGTAGGTCCCAATGCAGGTCCTAGAGGAGGCGCTGCTGTAGCCTTCCCGCCTTCTATTAGTATGTCGATTTTTTGTATTGCCATGCTATTACCTCACATAATATTTATAAATATCAGTCTTTACACTCAGAGTAGATAGCATGATTTTTTAAAGATGATGTTTATGGCAAGGGAAAGAATAAGAAAGAAAGAGAGGATTATGAAGCAGTTATTGAAGACATCTTTCATACTTTTTATAGCACTGACTCTAGTACTGAGTACTTTCCTGATTATTGCTGATATGGGCCCCAATAATCAAAGCCTAAATTATAATGGGATTGCCTTTAACTGGAATCAAGAGGACGGAACTTTCACTTTTAGGCATAACGGACAACAGATTAGGACTCACGCCCACCCAATAGATGCAGAGGTGCACAGGCTTAGCGTACCAACTGCAGATATGCTCATGAACGCCCAGCGAATAAGCATAGTAGAAACAAAGGCTAATGCTTCAGAATGGGAGCCTCTAGCAGCTTTCAGTCTTGCAGAGGGATTGAGGAGAGGCAATAATATTATTATCAGCCGGGGATATACAGATTCTGATCCTATGATGGACTGCGATATGGCTACTGATGATAATCCTATGGTTGTATTCAAGAGAAGCTCAGATAACAACATATTAGAAAATAATAGTTGCATAATTGTAGAATATATTGATGAATCATTCCTGTTTACGGTGAAAGATTCTATACTATACCATAGTCTTGGAATAATCAGTCCTCGAGGGTAGTGATTGTGAAAGAAGAAAATAATGATGCTGAGAAGAGTATGGACGAAAAAGAGCCCGATATTACGAAAGATAATGATAGGAAGATGGATCTAAGGCTATTTTCCATCATTGTTATAGGACTTGTAATAATAGTTAGCGTATCATTCCTGATATTCGGTGTCAACAACATTATAGATGATAATGATTATGTTCCTTACGGCCTTTATATGTTTAAGGCACAAAACGATATTTATACCTTGGAATACCAGTGGATGAACAATATTTATGACATTAACTTTAAGTACCATCCTGACAATGTTACTGACATTCCCATTAATGGTCCTTGGATTGACCTTAACAGGACAGTATATATTGCTTTTGACCCTTATATGAGTGAGAGATCTCTTGCTTATACGAGAGCAGCAACTCTTGATTTGATGCAGAAACTCACCTTAATATTCGGGAGGAATGTGCAGATAGTATGCACTGACAATACACATCCTGATTGCGTAGATTATGAGCCTGTAACATGCGATACTCATGACAGTGCCATAGTATTTTATGAGAGTGAAACTCCTAGGATAGTGTTAAAGGGGAGTTGTTATGAGATTCATGGTTTTGAAGAAGACATTTTTAGGGCTGAACACCTATTGGTTTTTGTAATGCTTAATATTGTTAGGGAATAATGGTAAAGACTAAAGATATTGTTAGGGAAAAAGTAAAAAAGGCTATTAGCAATAATAATACTGCTAATAAGCATGAACATTATTATACTGAAGAGCCCGAATCCGACTTGGTAATAGGCAGCTTTTCTTACGCTCATAATAATCATGAATATGTGTTTAATACTTCATCAGGTGTTTTTGGCAAGAGGAAGGCTGATAAGGGAACAATGCTATTATTGTCGAGTGTCCCTGATCTTAACAATAAGACAGTATTGGATCTTGGATGCGGTATAGGAATAGTAGCTATAGTACTATCAAAAAATTACCCTAAAGGAGTATTTCACGCTTCAGATATTAATAAGAGGGCTGTGATGCTTACAAAAAAGAATGCAAAAAACAATAATGCACGTGTTATAGTGCATTATTCTGACGGGCTTGAACGAATAAATACTGTTTTTGATGTAATACTATTAAATCCTCCCCAGAGTGCGGGCAAGGATGTGTGCAATAATCTTATTAGAGAATCGTATGATGGACTCAATAAAGGAGGATCATTGTTATTGGTTGCAAGGAAGAATAAGGGTGGAAGGTCATTATCCGATTATATGGAGAGCTTGTTTGGAAACTGCAGTAGCATTGCAATAAAGTCAGGATATCATGTGTACAAGTCGGTAAAAGAATAATGAGGAGATTAGCATGGAAGAATTGTATGATAGAGCGTTAATGTATATTGACCTAAGCTCGAGAGCCAGAGAAAAGTTGTCTGTAATCTCGCCTGAGAATACTCATCTTAGGAGGGCGGTTGATGATGCTCTTGACATGGTAGACAGGTATATTAGTGATGCCAAACACTTTTTTGATGCTAAGGATTATTCCAGGGCATTATGCGCTGCATCATATGCTCATGGATGGCTTGATTGTCTGGCCAGGATGGGAATGATAGATGTAGGAAGGGATTCTGAACTCTTCACCGTAGACTAATGCTATCTTATTATGCTTGTGAGGCTCAATGCAAATACTGGCAATAGTGTGAGCTTAATAAAGATAGGAGCTAATATTATCATAACCAGTAGCAACGGTATTAGTAATAGCGCTCTGATATTTAGTCTCATATGCATCATCCACTATTACCATTTCTGTGCTGTTATAAAGTTGTCTGACATATGGTCGACTTCGTCTATCCACTCCTGCATCTGCTTTATTCTCTGCACACTGCCTGCCTTAGAACAATAAGGGCATCTTTTAGGCAATTTTTCAGGCTTTGCTCTGAACTGGTAACTGCAATCCACACACTGCACTTTTATCATACTAGTATACTGATATGGTTACTTATATACCTTTCGGTGATGTGCAATTATGGTTATTATCACTTACTATTCTTCTTTTTAGTGTAAGCGCTCCTCGAAGGCCTAATCTTCTCAGCTCCCAATCCTTTGCTGGTAAGACCCCTACTCTTCCTTCCCGCCATAGTAAGACCTCGAGTGACTCTTCTCTTCTGGGATGCTATGCCTGCAAGTTTAGGATCATTCTTAGGACTCTTATGCTGCCTGTCAACCATTATAACCTCATACCAATAGGTTTTTCCGTCCTCTGCTGTCAGATAGCTGCCTACTACTTCCATGTTAGGATACTTTCTTTGTACTCTTTCCTCAGATACCTGCTGATAATTCTTTTTTAAAGGGACTCTTATAGAAGCTCTCTTGGTTCTTCGTCCTCCTGACGGCTTTGCCTTTGTTCTACCGCCTCGAGCCACTCTTTGTCTTACGACTATAACGCCTTGTTTTGCCTTGTATCCCAGACTTCTAGCCCTGTCAAGTCTTGTAGGACGTTCAACCCTTATAGTTGCAGGCTCTCTTCTATACTGCATTAGTCTAGACTGATATTCTGCTTTCATTCCTGCTTTGGGCTTTTTCCAAGCCTCCCTAATATACTTATAAAATCCCATTTTACGGCCTCCATTTAATATCTTGTTATTAAGGATTCAGGCAAGCCACGCCTACATTTCCTTGCCCTTAGGGCCAATAATGCCTTTATAAAGCTATCTTTGTTGCACTATTCTAATTTGGTAATATATTTAAACAAGCCTGCGATAGCAATTTGATGGAAACTGTCTTTGACGAAAAGCATGACTCTACAGATTATATTAGCATAATGAGATCAAAATCATACCTTATAGACCAGGGCATTAGCGCTGCAAAGAATTATGCCTCGCCCAAGAATCCCGACAGGATTATTATTATGGGCATGGGAGGATCTGGCATGGGAGGTAAACTGTTAAGGACGTATCTTGATACGCCTATAGAGATTATACAAGACTATAAGCTTATAGGAAAAATCACTTCTAAAAGCCTGGTGTTCGTGTGCTCATATTCTGGAGAGACTGAGGAGGCGCTATCACTTTTTAGCGAGGTCAGTGTCAGTACTGCCAAATTATTCGTAGTTACTGCAGGCGGCACTTTAAAGAAGAGTGCACAGTCAAAGAATATTCCTATAATACTTCTAAACCAGAATATCGCTCCCAGAAGTGCGGCTATAAGCATGTTCTTTGCAGTCATGCAAGTCTTAATCAACGGCAACACTATTCCAAGCCAGGATGAGGCTATACAAAGCCTAAAAGAGTATTTCAATAATAATGAGGCTATGAATGCTATAGAAGAGTATGCAAAGTCATTGTCTTTGAAGATAGAAGGCAATGTTCCTTTGATATATACTACTCAGAGGCTTGAATCTGTAGGTTACTGTTGGAAGGCTCAGATGAATGAGAATGCAGGAACGCACTGTTTTTTGTCAGTATTGCCTGAACTATGTCATAATGAGCTTAACGCTTATATGAAGCCAGGGGACTATTATGTCATATTCTTGGTAGACGAGCAGGATACTAAGAGAATGAAGGAGCGTGTGGACGCTCTAAGGAATACTCTAAACGATAACGGAGTGAAAAACAGCATGATCCTTGTTAAGGGACAGACAGTCCTTGTCAAGATTATGAGTACTTTCCATTTAGGAGAACTAATAAGCTATTATTTGTCACTAAGATATGGGAAGGACCCTATGAATACTGATATTATTGAGGCTTTCAAGGCAGAACTTGGCAAGAAGAAATATTAGGGTTACATTTTAATTATAGTATCGTATACTATTCTCATGATACTCGAGCGCATCATACTAAAAAATATCAGGAGCCATACTGATACTGATATTACTTTTCCTAAAGGCAGAATATTATTGTCAGGCGATATAGGCGCTGGCAAGACTAGCATACTGTTGGGTTTGGAATTTGCTTTATTCGGGATTGTTAGAGGGTGGAATGATCAGGATACGCTGCTAAGAAACGGGACTGATATTGGAAGGGCAAGAGCATATGTTAAATTGCGCGGAGATAGTATAATGATAGAAAGAACGCTTAAAAGAACAAGCAAGGGCATTAGCCAAGAGCCTGTATTGTATAGCGTTAACGGCAATGCGGAGAGGATTGTTCCTACAGAAGCAAGGATGAGAATAATAAGCCTATTAGGATATCCTTCAGAGTTCCTCACAAAAAGCCCCATACTATACAGGTACACAGTGTATACTCCGCAGGAGAGGATGAGAGAGATATTATCTGAAGACAATGACGTTAGAATGAGCCTATTAAGAAAGCTCTTCGGTCTTGAAAGGTACCAGACTATAAGGGAGAACAGCAAGACAATAACTAATATTCTGAAAAGCAAGATTAGCTATATTCAAGGAAGAGTTGTAGGGTTGGAAGAGAAGAAACAAGAATTATCATTATTATCTCAAAGATATAATGAAGAGAAAAAAAATCTTGAAGAGACTGTTATCAAACTTGAATCGGCAAGCAAAGATTATGAGAATGCGCTAAGAGAGCATAATGCCATAGAATCATCCATAGGAATGCTCAACGAGAATAAGACCAAACTCGCCAAAGTCAATAGTAGCATTATTGATATACGAAAAGAGATTGACTTATTAGAAAAAGATATGATAATAATACAGAAGAATAGGGATGGTGCTTACGATAGTGTTATAGAATCATCATCTAAGATAATTAATAGCAACAATGACATTAATGCTATTAAAGAGTCTGTAACCCTTCTTATTAAGGAGAAGAATATTGAGGTTGCCAAAGAAAGAGAGTTGTTAGAGGATTATCATAACAAGAGGAGAGTGTTCGTACAAAAATTGTCTGTAGTGCAAAATGCCGTTGGAGTTCTTAATGAGAGGATTAAAAACAATAATATGAGAGTTGCGCAGTTAAGCAATACTATAACAAAAGTTCATACTGAGATAAGCAGCATAGAGTCTCCTAAAAAAGGAGGAAAGAGCGTACAAGAGTTAAGAGAACAAATCGAAGCATTAAAGAAACTGTATTATGATTATAAGCAGAAAAGCGCTGTAATAACCCATTCTATAGCAAGAGAAGAAGAAGACCTAATAAAGATAAACAGCATGAATGACTGTCCTACGTGCAAACAGGAAATTAGTGCTAGCCATAAAGATTCTATGCAAAGAATTATTGGCAATAAGATAGACAACTACAAAGCAGAATTAGAGCATGTCAACACTAAGAGGACAGAATGCGAAGAAAAGATTAGAGTTCTTGAAGACAAAGAAAAAGAAGCATTATTGATAGAAAAGGCTATCGAGAAGACTGAAGCCATGAAATCGGAGATGGACAGATTCGTAGAGGAAAAGGAACGGCTAAGTAAAGAAATTATTGATGCGAATAACCAATTAGTAGATAAAGAACATGAAAGGAATGGAATATCTAAACAAATAATAGAAACAGACCATATCATAGTGAAGATAAAACAAAATATTACTGAATATGATAGTCTATTGAAAGAATATAACAACATTAACAGCTTATTATTATTGTATGAGAAGCACAATAACAGCCTTACAGGTCTTGAGTCGAAGAAAACAATGCTTCAAGAAAGCATAAGCCGGCTTGAAGAAGAAAAAGAAGGGCTTGAATTATCATTAATGGAGAAGGACGCATTGCTATCAGAATATGAGGCTGTAAAAGAAAAGACTGCCGTTCTAAGAAAAGAGCATGACAATCTGCTAAGCAGCAAGTCTATGACAGCAGAGAGAATATCCGGCATTAATAACAGCATGGTAGAATTAAAGGCAGAAATTGGTGTTTTGGAAGGATTGTTAAGAAAAAAAGACAGTATCATGATCTTAAAGAATTTTTTTGTAGAAACACTCCAAGAGATTACTAGGAGCATAGAATACGAGAAGTCAGCGAGCATAAGAGCCCATATTGAAGGCTGTCTAATAAAATGGTTTGGAATGCTAATACCAGAACTTGATGTGAGCGTGGACGAATCATATAATCCTATAGTGTCTAAGCAGGGATACAGTCTGGGTTTTAGCAATCTCTCAGGTGGTGAAAGGACAAGCTTGTCGCTAGCTTTTAGGCTTGCATTAAATGATGCTCTGAGCCATTCCATGCTTAAGAGCACTAGCACTCTTATTATTCTGGACGAGCCTACAGACGGACTGAGCACAGAGCAGTTGGACCAGGTCAGAATAGTATTGGATGAGGTTGATTGTGAACAGATGATTATAGTTAGTCATGAACAGAAAGTGGAAGGATTTGTGGATCATATCATAAGAATATCTAGGCAGGACTAACAGTATTATGATGCTCTTATTCCTCTTGCCTTGTCAAGTTCTATTTTGGCCATGACCTGGTTGTGCATTCTCTTAATGAAATCATGCCTGTCCTCTATTCGTATAAGGTCGCTTCTCCCCTGCAATAATATATTAAAAGAGAAAGGGCTTGGTATTCCTATGTTTCTCTCTTCCACCATTATCCTTTTGCTCTCTATTCCTTCTATTATCTTCATGGCATTGCCTATGTCCATCATGTCCTCTAATACTTCTCTTCTCGCCTCTTTTAGTATGGGAAAGTCTTCAGATATTCCTTTGACAGTTTTCAAGAGTTTCATGCTGCTAACTTGCTGCCTGCCAGCAGTTTTGGACCTTCCTTTATAATTCCTTAGTATCATAAGCGATCTTGCAGCGCAGTGCCTAAACCTTCTTCCCAATACTTCAGAATTTTCTATTGCATGTTCCATAAGCAAGCCGAGTTTTTCTGCTCTAAGGTACGATATTATCTTATTGGTATTAAACTCTTGTCTCGTCATTATGTAAAAGCCGCTGTCAGTAATCCCTACCTGTACGTCTCTTCCATGTATCTTTCCTGCTATGAATGCTATAGCCCTGCTAAGTACATCATTAACCCTTCTCCCGTATATTGCATTGAACAATAGATAAGTGTATCCTTGGTCCTTGTACCTCTCTACGATTATGTGCTCATGATGCGGTATTTGCATAAAATCATACTGTTCTCTCAGATAATTGTGTATTGCTGTTGCAGTATTTTGATTGCAATGAATGTATTCCATTATCCATTCTATTATATAATCAGTATTAGTGTTGCTCTCATACAATTCCCTAATCTTTTTTCTGAGTCTTCCTATTTCGAGTGCTGTGTCATGGCTTAATGGGAGCATTTCTGAATGCCAGCTTGGAATGGTAGGGGGCCTGTCTATACTCCCTTGTACGAAGGCTACCATGCCCTGAGCATGCAAGAACATATACTTTTCTCCTCCAAGAACGAATACATCTCCTTTTCTTAGCCTTTCCAGGAATATCTCGTCAATCTTTCCTACTATATTATCTGATCCTTTGATCTTAACGCTTACATGGCTCTCGTCAGGAATAGTGCCAATGTTAGTCATGAATATTATTCTTGCATTCTTCCCCCTGCTTCCTATCATGTTAGTGGTATTGTCATACCATATCTTTGCATATACATTCCTCTTTTCGAGTATTGGAAAGTTACCCTTAAGGTATTCTATTATGCTAAGATAGTCTTCCCTGGACAAATCCTTGTAAGGATAAGCCTTTCTTATGAGGCTGTATAGCTCTTCGATATCCCATGGTTGTGTAATGCAAAAACCATATACTTGTTGCGCCAGGACATCCAATGATCCTAATGGTATGTGAATATTGTCTATCTTTCTTTCAAAAGCGCATTTTGATATTATGCTGCATTCTATTAGGTCGTCCCTGTCCATTGCAAGTAATCGTCCTATGCTTGTCTCGTGCAGCTTATGGCCTGCTCTTCCTATCCTCTGCAATGCTCTTGACACGCTCTTAGGACTCCCTAATAGTATGACTAAGTCTATTGTGCCTATGTCTATTCCTAACTCTAGACTGGTAGAACAGACTACTGCCCTTAGTTTTCCTTCCCTTAGACTCTTTTCTATTCCGTGCCTTACTGTTTTTGAGAGGCTACTATGATGGGCTCCTATCCTGACTGTTCCTTTCTCTCCTATCGCCCCGTACTCTAGGGGATATTTTTCTTTCAGGGTATTGACCACTCTTTCTGTGGCGCTCCTCGTATTGGTGAATATTAGTGTGGTCTTGTGAGAGAGTATCATCTCGTGCATTGTCCGATAGAGTCTTTCCTGTATTATGGCAGGTTTTGATGATATCATATCATTTACTGGTGTTATAGTCTTAAGGTCAAGCTTTTTTGTGAAACTAACATCTATTATCATAATGTCTCTTTCATGCCCATTGTCATATCCTGTCATGAATTCTGCTACCCTTTCTATAGGACTGATGGTTGCTGATAGTCCTATTCTTGATACTCCATTGTTATAGTACTGGAGTTTTTCGAAAGTCAGGCTGGCATGTGTTCCTCTCTTGTTTTCTGCTAGGCTGTGTATCTCGTCCATTATCAGGTATTGTACCGACTTTAGTGATTCTATGAACTTTTTTGTAGTCATCATTATACCAAGGCTTTCAGGAGTGGTTATTAGTATGTGAGGCGGTTTTCTTAGCATCTTCTGTCTCTCGCTCGCACTAGTGTCTCCTGTGCGTGTTGCTATCCCGATTCCCAGTTTTTTCCCATGCTCTTTTTCTATGCCCTTTAATGGTTCTAAGAGGTTGACTTTTATGTCCTCATTAAGCGCTTTTAATGGACTTACGTATACTGCATAGACCTTATCTTCTAGTATTCCGTTTATTGACAGTCCTGTAAGCTCGTTTAGCACTGACAGGAATGCTGTAAGCGTCTTGGTGCTGCCTGTAGGAGCGCTTAACAGTACATTTCTCCTGCTGTGTATCTCCATTACCCCGTACAATTGTGGGAGACTGTATGACGGAAATGTATTATGGAACCATTTCTTTACAGGCTCGCACAATATCCTATCAATATCCTCAGGAGTATTGGGTTTTTTTTTGTATGATATCATTATTATCAGTGGGGATGGATACGAATGCTATTTATAAGAAGTGCCAAAATAATAATAGTAATAATAAGAATCAACAACCCCGAGCTAAAGGGCGCGGTATGTTGGAGTTAATGGTCAAACTACTATCGGCCTAAAGACCGAGGTATCAACCCAACCCATTAACAATGATAAAATAAAATACCAATATCAAAATAATTATTTTAATATTACTTTCTTGCCTTCTCTATCTTGCCCCTTAGCAAGGCGTCAAGTGACTGGTCGTTAACCTTTATGACTTGCCATCTGACTCCTGGAATGTCTCCTTTAGCTCTTCCCTGTTTACCGCCAATACTCTCAATAATTACTTCGTCGTGTTCGTCCATGAGTTTTATTGCGCCGTCTCCAGGAGCGAATGCCGTTACCTGCCTGCCGTTCTTGATTAACTGTACTTTAACACACTTTCTCTTGGCCGAATTAGGCTGCTTTGCTTCCAACTCCACTTTTTCGAGTATTATGCCCCTAGCCTGGGATGCTCCTCCCAGGGGGTCTGACTTTTGCTTGAGCCTTAATGCTCTTCTCTTATAGTTCTTGTCACTCCACCTGAAGATGCTCCTTCTCTTTTGGAGTGATGATCCCGCGTTTAGTCCGTTTGATTTCTTGGCCATAATGATTGGCATCTCCATCTGTTTTTAAGCGTTATGGTCTTTCTTGTCCTTATCGTCTTCTTCAGGACTGTATTCGTCCACATCTTTTTTGTCCTGTTCTATTTCTTTCTTTTCTTCTAAGAGGTCTTTATGCTCTTCCATTTCTTCTAGAACCTCTTTTACTAGCTCTTCATCTGATTCTATAGGCCTTTCAGGCGTGTCTAGACCGTCTATAACAGGCTTATTATCATCCATACTCTGCTCTTCATTACTCTCTGAGATGAGGGTGCTTTCTGTTTCTTTAGTATCGTCTTTTAGGAGTTTTTCTTTATCCACTGTACTGTCTTCAGGCTCTGGTTCATTGGATTCTTCTTTTACCATAGTCTTATCACTCTCACTAGTCGATTGTATTGTTTCCTCTTCACGGGGCCTTCCTACTTTCGCTTCTTCTATCTTAAAATACCTTTGTATTATCTTCTCTGTCTCCCTAAGCTTTATGGCCTGTCTCCCTATCATAAGGCCTCTGCTCAGCGTGTCTTTGGGTATTACTGTTACAATACTATTCTCTTCATCATACAATACTTCTTCGGGTATGAGTGGAAAAGTGGTGTTTTTCACGAATACTTTTATGTCAGGACTGTACTCTATTATCTTAATCTTCTTTTTTAGCTGTTCTGCAAGCTTCTTAACATTAGTGCCTGCCTTGCCTACTGCTTTTCCTATCTGTCCGGGCTCTACTACAAATACCTGCAGGTCTCCCACTTCAAAAGCGTCTTTAAGCTTTGAAGCTGTTATCTTCTCGAATATCTTCATTACCTGCATCGACTGAGAATCATATTTTATCCTGCTCATTTTTTGAGAACACCCACCATGGTTACTCTGAATTGTTTCCTGCATGCAATGCCCAGATCCTCTGAATTGGCCGATACCTGGCTTGCCTTAACGCCCATTATCTCTGCATTATGCATTATGTCTTCTATCATGTTCTTAGGGGCATTTCTTGCAATGAACACATACTCGAGTTTGTCATTTCTAATAGCATTCATAGTGGACTCGTTCCCTATGACTATAGCCCCTTTCTTGTGCGCATTCCTTATTATGTCCAGTGCCGAATCCGTTTTAGTCATTTTTTTCACCTATACAATCTTTTAAGTATTACTTTTTTTTAAGTCCATTACTATTCTGGGAAGTCCAGTTCCTGAGGGTATATGCTGGTTAACCATGACATTCTCGACTATGCTGCTCATCTTGTCGTTCTCACCAATTATAGAAGCATTAATAACATGGTTTATTGCTGTCTCAAACGATGCTCTTGCAAGAACAGAGCTCTTTTCTCTAATTACTCCGTACCTTGTAATTCCTTTAACACCGCTTCCATTGCACATGGTGTCTGCTACGAGCATCACATGCCTAATGTCTACATTAAGGCCTTGGTTGCTCATAACCTTGTATACCTCGTTTATTATTGCCTGCCTTGCAGCCTCTATTCCAAAATACTGGCTTATCTCCTCAATATCATTAGTTGTTGACCTATAAGTGTCTACATACTCTTTTTTCATGATATCCTTTATGTTGGAACCTGCAGTCACTATGACAAACTCCTCACCTCTTCGAACGGGAAGTACCTGTGATATTCCTTTAATTCCTGATATTGGCACTACTTTTAGCTTATCTTTTACTTTGTACAATTCATTAAAGTTATCTTCCTTGGATTTGAATGTAAATTTCAATACATAATCCTCTTTTACATCAACTTTTAGCTTCTTGAGTATCTTGTTAAGCTTCTTAGCAAGCTCTTCTGTAGACAACTCTATATCAGCCAATTTTTCTTTACGTAATGATACTTCTACAGAGAACTCTTCTAGTATTATTGCGAACTCTTCTGCAACCTCGTATAATTGTGTTTCTTTAACCTGAAGGGCTATCTTTCTTACATCCTTCTCGTTATTGTATTCTTTTTTAAGATATACTTCCATGGAAGGCGTTGCTATTTCTTTTCTTCCGTCCAGTATCTCGATTATTCTAGGAAGGCCTGTAGTTACATTTAGTTCTGCTACTCCACCATAGTGTTTTGTGTTTAGTGTCATTTGTGTGGAAGGCTCTCCTATGCTCTCAGCGCTTATTATGCCCACACTTTCTCCTGCCTCTACTAGTGCATGCTCATATTCATCTTCCACTATGAGCCTAATCTTGTTCTGTTCTCTTTTGCCCCATCCCTTCTTTTGGGCTTGGGATTCGATTTCTGATGCGAGCATCCCCGGAATTTCTATATTTTTCTTCTTTGTAGTCATCTGCTATCACCGTTATGAGTTCTCTTCCATCTCAGCTGCTATTCTTAAGACGTTGACCTTTCCCCCTTCTGATTTTGAAACGTCTATGCCATCCTCGCCGTACCTGAACTGTATTATCTTTCCTGAGCTGTCCCTTACAGTATCGTCATATTCCACTCTTAGGTCCTGCATAGCATTGGCTAGTCTCCTATACAAGTACCCTGATCTTGGCGTTCTAAGAGCTGTGTCCATCAGGCTGTCTCTTCCTACCATTGCCTGGAAGAAGAACTCGTGAGGCTGGAGTCCTGACTTAAAATTGCTTCTTATGAATCCGTGAGCATCTGCCCCTAAGTCTCCCTTGGCAAAACAACTTAGTGTCCTACCATTGTATCCCTTGTTTATTCTTCCTCCCATTAGGGCTTGTTGTCCTACAACTCCCGATATCTGCGCCAGATTAAGTATGTTTCCTCTTGCACCTGACCTTGCCATTATTTCTATATGATTGTCTTCAGGCGTTTTTTCATAGAGCAACTCTCCTACCTTGTTTCTAACGCTGTTTAGTACCTCAAGTACGCTTAGTTCAAGTGTTTCCTTGTCCGTCTTTCCTGGAAAACTCTCTATCTTTCCTTGCTCATACTTCTTGATTAGCATCTGCACTTGCTTGTCTGTTTCTGCTAGTATGCTTGATATTCTTGATTCCGATTCAGAATCTATATCTGTTTCTGAAAGCTTAACAGTAAAACCTCTCATGAGAAGATAGTATATTCCCATCCTGCTCATCTGCCCTATTATTTCCATGGCTCTCTTGCTTCCATACCTTTTGTTAAGGTTTCTTAGCATCAGTCCTGCACCTTCTCCAAGATTGGCCTTGTCCATTACACCTTCTACCAATATGCCGTTGGTTATCCTTACTATTTTCTTGTCCCTTGATTTGGATACAAAAGTGAAATCGTCAGGTAGCACCTGGCTGAATATCTCTTTGCCAGTAAGGTGTTTTTTTCTTGGCAGCCTAGCATATTCTTTGACTCCTGCAAAAGCAAGAAGTCTTAAGGCATCATAGTATGGTATCTTGTCATTCTTTGTAAGCAGGTATAATCCTGATATTCCGTCCTGCATTAGTCCTATAATGCTTAGGCCGTATCTTGGACTGTTAAGCTGTGTCTGTACTTCCATTAGGTTCATTACTTCTGACATCGCCTCTTCATTTTGTGGAATATGAATATTCATAGCGTCCCCGTCAAAATCTGCATTGTATGGAGCGCATACATTCGGATTAATCCTTAGTGTTCTGTATGGCATTACTCTTATTCTGTGTCCCATCATAGAATTCCTGTGGAGGCTTGGCTGCCTGTTGAATATGCTTATGTCTCCGTCCATTAGATGCCTTTCTACAATGTAGCCTGGCGTGAGTTCTTCGAGCGCTGCTTCTATCGTCTCTTCAGTAAGCCTTTTTCTCCTACCGTCAGGCCTTATGAGATAGTTTGCTCCAGGATAATTGTCAGGGCCTCTCTTGACAAATTCCTTAAGATAGTCCATATTCCATTCTGTAACCCTTTCCGGTACTGTAATCTTTCTTGCAACTTCAAAAGGAACGCCTACTTCATTAATGTCTATCATGGGGTCTGGGCTTATGACGCTTCTAGCACTGAAATTAGTCCTTTTCCCTGCGAGGTTATGTCTTATTCTACCATCTTTTCCTTTAATCCTCTCAGTCAGAGTTTTTAGTGGCTGTCCGCTCCTATGCCTTGCTGGCGGGAGTTGGGCTACGTCATTGTCAAAGTATGTGGTTATATGATACTGCAGTAAGTCCCATAAGTCTTCTATTATTATTTCCGGCGCTCCTGCATTGACATTCTCAAATAATCTTTGGTTTATTCTTACTATGTCTCCGAGCTTGTGTGTAAGATCGTCTTCAGACCTTTCTCCCGTCTCTAGTGTTATTGACGGCCTAATTGTTACTGGTGGTATTGGCATTACTGTGAGTATAGTCCACTCGGGTCTTGCTACATCCTTGTCAAAACCGAGTATTCCTAGATCGTCATCAGGTATCTTTTCCAGCCTGGTTCTTACTTCTACTGCTGTTATTCTCCTGTCATCCTCAAAGAAAGTGTATGGTTTTTCGAGAGTTGTTTTGGGCTGTTTGGCCTTGCAGTGAGGGCATTTCTTTCCGTTCTTTGCCTCTGTTAGTATAGCCTTTACTTTCCTTCTTACAGTATCAAGTCCTCTAGTCTTTTTGAGCTTTTCTATCTGTTTTTTGTACTCGTCTATCTTGTCTTGTCCTATTAATGGTTTTCCGCACTCTACACATGTACTCCTTAATAAATCATATACTAGTGTTATGTATTTAATATGTATAATGGGTCTTGCCAATGCTATGTATCCGAAGTGACCCAGGTCTTCTTTCATGGTGCTTCCTGTAGTCTTGCTCCTAAGCCCAGGGTCTACTACTCCAAGCCTCAAGTCCATTAGACCTCCGTCTACAGGGTATCCTTCCTTGTCATATAATTCAGGAGTCACTATCTTTGCTACTGCCATCTTTTTTATCATCTTAGGGCTTAATAGCCCGAATTCTATGGCTTCAATCTTCTTGTATACCGGCTTGTTATCCATCGTCTAGTCCCTCTTAAAACTTTGATTTGAGCATTATCTTAGGATATATTCCTAATGCTTTTAGCTCATCTAGCAATAGCTTGAAAGCATACGACATTTCCACGTAGCTTATGCTTGCTGCGTCCCCTGACACTTGTGAGTATGCCTGTCTCTTGTACTCGTCATATATTGCTAATAATCCTGAAGTCTCGTCTACAGGTACTATTACCTTGTCAGAGTCAAACCTTTCTTTAAGCAATGAGGCTGTTCCGTGAGCTACGAATGTGTCCTTTTCCATCTCTCCTAGCCTTAATCCGCCTTCTTTGGCTCTTCCTTCTGTAGGCTGCCTTGTCAATAGCTGTATGGGCCCTCTCGCTCTCGCGTGGAGAGTGTTGCTTACCATGTGCTTTAACTTCAAATAGTACATTGGTCCTATGAATATCTTTACGTCAAGCTTATCGCCTGTTATGCCGTCATATAATGTTTCTGTACCATCTTCTCTAAAGCCCATTCTCATTAGCTCATCACGTAGGTCTTTTTCTGATTCTGGCTCAAATGCTGTCCCGTCTATCTCTCTGCCTGCCATTGCCCCTGCTTTAGCAGCTACTAATTCTATCAAGTGGCTTATAGTCATTCTGGAGGGAATTCCGTGAGGACTAAATATTATATCAGGCTTTATTCCTGTGCTCGTAAATGGCATGTCAGACTCCTCTACTATTAATCCCACTATTCCTTTCTGTCCATGCCTCGATGTAAACTTGTCTCCTATCTCAGGTATTCTCTGGTCTCTTATCTTGACCTGGACAAGCTTGTTTCCTTCAGGGTTCTCTGTTACTATAACCTGGTCTATTATTCCTTCTTCTCCGTGCTTCATGCCAAAAGAGCTCTCCCTTCTTCCCTCTTGGCCTAGGCTGTATTGTTCCATAGCATTGAGGAATCTTGGGGGTGATGTCTTTCCTATCACTACGTCACCTTCTTTTACGAATGCTTCAGGGTATATTATGCCGTCATCCTCCAGATACCTATAGTCTTTTTCTGACCTGTAACCGTTAATTTCCTTGTCGGGAAGCTCTATCTGGTCGTATAGCCCTCCCGAATATCTTAATTCTTCTGATGTTGCAAGCCGATAATAGGTGCTCCTTGCAAAACCCCTGTCTATAGAGCCCTTGTTGAGTATTATTGCATCCTCCATATTGTATCCCCGATAGCTCATGACTGCGATTACTATGTTCTGTCCTGAAGGATGATGTTCATAGCCCATTATGTCATGCATTACAGTCTTCAGTATGGGGTTTTGGGGTGTCTGGAGCATGCTCGTGTCCATATCTACTCTCTGCATTATCGTCGCAGTATATAGTCCAAGTGCCTGCTTCTGGTTTTTTGAGCCGGTATTCACTTTTGCTGCTGCACTATAATTAGCGTACGGCACTAAAGCAGTAGTAAGTCCAAACATTGAGAAAGGCGCTATCTCTAAGTGAGTATGATTCTTGGTAACATCTTCTCTTTTGAAAGCCACCAGACTATTCTCTTCTTCTAATGCGTCAAGGTATTCTACTATTCCCTGTCCTACCAGGTCGTTCCATGACAGATCTCCTGAGGCGATCTGCTTTAAGTGCTGCTCTGTTATTAATGGCTTGCCGTCTTTGACAAGTATCAACGGCCTTCTTAGCCTTCCTTTTCCTGACTGGATGTATACTTCATCAAGGTCTTCATTGTATGCTATGTTAATGTTTGCGTCCAGCTCTCCTCTTCTCCTGCTAAACCTTACGTCCTCAACAAGTCTTGTGGGATTGTCTGTTTTTCCTATGTACTGGTCATTATGGTATACGTCCGCCATTATATTCACCTTGATAGCCCGTAATCTCTCAGAGATTCTACAAACCCTTCAGTATCAGCATCGGATGATACTGAGGCTAATAGTGCAAGATTCTTCTTTAAGCCTATATTTGTACCTTCAGGAGTCTCTATAGGGCATAGTCTTCCTAAATGTGTTGAATGCAATTCTCTCGCTTCAAAATTTTCTTGTGTTGCTGACAAAGGACTTACCACTCTTTGCAGGTGGCTCATGCTCTCAAGATAGTTCCATCTCTGCATCCTTTGTGCCACTCCTTTCCTGCCGCCTACCCAGTTTCCTGTGGCCATAGCACTCTGTATTCTCTGCGTTAGCAGTTTTTCTCTCATTATGCTCTTTAGGCTTGGGAATTTTCCTTTCTTGACTACTCTTTGGAAATTATACAGGAGATCATTGATTAGTATCTTCAGGTTTACCCTGAACAAGTCTCCGAGGAGCTCTTCTGACAGTTTTATCCTCTTGTTCATTAGGTGGTCCTTGTCGTCAGGAGGGAGTATTCCTCTTTCTACCAGTATGAACCTCCTAAGATATTTCGCCAGATTGACTGCTTTTTCCCTCCTAGAATCTTTAGTGAGACCAAGATGCACCAATAAATATTTATCAACTAGCTCTTGGACTCTTTCTGTTCTAATATCCTTGGACTGTGTCATCTTTGCTTCTTTGGCTATGTATTCTACAGCCTCATCTTCGGTAGTGACTCTGCTGACTTCGAGCTGGTTTAACAATACTTCGTCCCACTGCTCGTTGCCTGCTATCATTTCCATTACTTCCTTGTCGCTAAAAACCCCTAATACCTTGAAGAATGCAAATAATGGGACTCTCTTGAGCCTCGTAAATGACAAGTAGTATATGCCGTCTTTTAGCCTCTCAATAGTGTGTGGTATCCTATAAGCTTCTCTTTCCGAGAATATTTTACCGGAGTATTTTGAAGGGCCTATGCTTGACTCGCTTACTATTAGCTTGTTAGGCGCCAAATCCTCTATTTTTACCAGTATCTTCTCTGTGCCCCCTACTATAAAGTATCCTCCTGTCTCTTCAGGATCCTCTCCTTTAACTATAAGCTCCTGTTTTGAGAGTCCGTATAAGTTGCAGTATTTTGACCTTATCATAATAGGCAGGTTTGCTATTTGGGTTTCAAAAGTCTCCCTCTGCACTCCATTGATGTGGCTTGATATTGTAAGGAATACAGGTGCTGAATAGGATAGTTTCCTTATCCTTGCCTCGTTAGGAAATATTTTTCTCTCGCTACCATCTGCTTCTACTATCTTAGGAGTGTCAACCCTTATCTTGTCAAGCCTGATCTTAAAATCCTCCACATTTGCAGGGATTATGGTGGGTTCTATAATGCTGTTTTCTATTATTATTTTTGGAAGCTCCCTTTCTATGAATGCATTAAAACTGTCAATGTCAGGCTGTACAAAGCTGTTCTCCTTAAAATATGACGATATCAGTATCTTGCTATGGCTAGGCATTTATTACCACCCTATAAAAATATGTTGTTCCTGCTGTCTTGCTATTCCTTGTTATTTTTATCATGTCTCCTCTTTTTGCATCTAAATGCCTTATTGCAGGATCGTCAATGCTTATCTTAGGCATTTCAAGCATAGTAACATTATATTGTTCTAGTAGCTCTTTCTTTACAGAATCAGGCAGTTTCTCGTGCATGGGCACTATTTCATGTTCTAATTGTTCTTTTGTCATATGCAATCACCAATCTGGGCCGAACGGGATTCGAACCCGCGACACCTGGATTAAAAGTCCAGTGCTCTGCCAGGCTGAGCTACCGGCCCCTGAACGCCCTGGCCGGGATTCGAACCCGGGTTATTGCCTCGACAGGGCAATGTGCTAGACCGGACTACACTACCAGGGCAATATTATATGAGCATGGAATCATCTTACAGCGAGTATTATTATAAAAAGAATTTCCAGCGCCCATTTCCTTCTGGGCTTAATAGGTGGTTTATAAAGCTTCCGATTAATGACAGTGTTTACTTATATGCAATTGGTTAGAGCTTTGCTGATAAGCCAAGTCTCTATTAGAGATAGGAA
>JBLKOQ010000027.1:0-14580 GCA_047602885.1 Candidatus Woesearchaeota archaeon
ATTTTTTCATCAAATTCACCTCTAAGAAATCCAATACAGAACTACTATTTAAACGTGTCGATTAATAAACACTGTCATTATAAGAAAGCTTTAAGAATATCCTCTCATAAGTAATTAGCAAGAGGTATTATTATGGTTCCGCCAACACAAAATCAGGGAGGAGTCCCTTTGCAAGCAGTAGTAGACATGAGATCCAAAGGAGTATCAGACCATATGATCATAGATGAACTAACAAAGCAAGGCTATGCATCAATAGACATATTCGAAGCTCTAACGCAGGCGGACAACCACGCAGAGCCAGTATTACAGCCAAACACTGTCTCATCCCAGCCTGCTCCTGCTCCAGCAGTGTCCAGTGCAAGCACCCCTGTAGCATCTGGACAACGTCCAGAAAAGCCCGTTGAGACGCCTCGTACAAAGGAAGAAAGGCCTCAGCCGGACGTATGGTCCATGCCGCCAAGCAAAGAGTCAGTAGAAACAGTCTCCAAGACAGGAATGGAAAGTCCCTTTACAAATAGTAATCAGTCCTCATACGGACTGCAAGAAGATACTCCTGACTTGCTCAAGGATATGTCATACCAGCCTGAAAACAGTCAAACGCAGCAATCTACGGTTCAGAGCACTAATCCTTTTCCACCAAGCCTGCAGCAGCATTCTCAAGAAACACCACAGGGAAATCTTGACATTTATGCAGATAAGCTTGATGAGATAGCAGAAGCAATAATAGACGAGAAATGGAAGGAAATGAAAACGTACATAGAAAAAATGGTAGAATGGAAATCGAGAGTGGAGAACAGGATTCTTAAGATAGAAAGTGAAACAAAGATGTTAAGAGACGAGATCATAGCGCTACAGAAGGGGATAATGGACAAGGTACAAACATATGATAGGCACATAACCGACGTTGCTACAGAAATTAAAGCAATGGAGAGAGTATTCCAGAAAATAATACCGAGCCTCACCGAGAATGTAACTGAGCTTTCAAGAGTGGTAAACCACATGAGAGGAAATGATAATACACAGTAGTGCAGGGTGTTATGATGCTTTCTGCACGAGACATAACAATATGGCTTTCAGGCAGAAAAATTCTTGATAATATAGCTTTTGAGATAGACAAAGGAGAGTGTGTGGGCCTTATAGGAACTTCAGGATCCGGAAAAACAACTCTCATCAATGCAATGCTGGGATTCCACCACATAGACAGGGGAACATTGAAACTCAACGGCAAAGATATTACCAATGACCAGAATGAACTAAGGAAAATTTCCAATATGGCAACCCAGCACGGGGCATTCTATCCCAAACTGACAGTAAAAGAAAATTTTGTGTACTTTGCAGAACTGTATGGTATGCAGCCAGAAAATGCCCTTGCAAGAATGAGCCTCATAACAAAGTTCCTGGAAATATCGCAGTACTTGGAGTTCAGGGCAGAGAGTCTCTCGGGAGGAACACAAAAAAGGTTTGAGATAGGACTCGCAATCATCAATAGGCCAAAAATCCTATTTCTGGACGAGCCTGCTTCTGGTCTTGATGTAATACTAAGAAACGAGATATATGATATAGTTAGGAGAATAAACAGGATGGGTACTACTGTTATACTTGCATCTCATGACCTAAACATACTCGAAAGGTATGTGACCAGCATAATAATAATGGACAAAGGAGTCATAAGCCGTAAAGTTGGGATAAATGAGGTAAAAGACCTTGAAAAATTCTTTAAGGATTACAAGGGAGGATTGCTTAAATGAAAGAATGGGGCGTCTTTAAGGCATCTATAGTCAAGGATTTTAAGATAGTCCTCAGGAATTGGCAGACTACGCTGTCAATAATGATATTGCCCTTTATACTTATTGCAGTGATAGGCATAGTTTTCTCGTCAGGAGAAGGTACTGTGATCAATGTGGGTCTAGAAGGCATTGAGCTTGACTTTATAGAACCTATGCGTTCTGTTGCTTTAGTGGAAGTTGATGATTGCCGTGAATCAATATTATCAAGACAAGTCAAGGCTTGTATACTTCGAACTGATGAAAGAGCAGTGACTGTATTAATAGACAATACGGATGTTAATCTGTATCCTCATATAATAAGTCTTATACAAAGAGGTTTTGAGAGAAGCAACAGGAATATTGCCATGGACCAGATAGGCCGTCTTCAGGGAAATCTCCAGCAACAAATTCACTCTCTGGATGATATAGTAATACAAGTAAGACTGGTTGATGTTTTATTTGAAGAACAGAAACGAGAGTTCATCAACATAGGGCAAGGCCTGAATCATACGATAAGACAGATAAGCCAAAAGCATGATGAGATTATGCTCTTTAACGAGGCTGTGAGAGATACCAAAAAGGATTTTGAGGTTGACAAGGAAATACTTGAGAGTGACATAAGATTATTCAGGTCGGATCTTCTGGAAATCAAGTCTACTATGGACAGGATAGACATGAATGAACTTCAAGATTTTGATTCGGTTCTTGCTACAGAAGTAGGCTTGCTAATGTCAAAAGTTGATGATGCTATAAGAGCACTTGACATGATAGAAGACAACCTCGACAGAAACATGGACATGTATATGCTTATACTTGGCCAGGGAGAGAATATGCAGAAAGCAACAGAGGAACTCCTAATTGCTTTTGAGATGCAGAGCCAGACCCTATCTGAAAGTGCTGAGAGGCTGGATATAGTACAGAATACCAGTCAGGATATGACACTTGCGATAGAAGGGATAAAGGATGCATCAGCAGATGTCCTTAACTTTTCTGCTGAAGAAATAGTAAATAGTCTGGCCTCAAGATTCGAGCCCGTATTCGATTTGGATATAAGGCTTTTATTAATGCCCGTAGTACTAATGATGGTAATAGTATTCCTTTCAATGACCACAAGCAGTCTTCTAGGATATGAGGAGCTAAGCAGTAAGGCAATGATACGAATAGAATTGTCTCAAACAAGCAGAGCTCTTATAGACCTGTCAAAGCTCATAATAATACTCTCTGTAGTGATCTTTAACGTGACTTTATTGGTGCTGTTTTCTTCAGCATCATGGGGCATAGGATACGGAGGAAACATACTGCAAATAATTGGATACTCATTGTTAGGAGCACTAACTTTCAGTTGTATAGGACTAGGACTAAGCTACCTTGTAAAGAAGCCTTTCCTTCTTTTTATTACAAGCACATTCATATCATTAATGTTCATAGTCAGTTCGGGAATACTAAGGCCCAAGGAATTGTTAAGCGCCTCTCGAGCACTACTAGTGGAAATTAATGCGGCTGCAATGGTAATGGAAGGCATAAGAGCTCTGATATACGGCACCCAGATTACAGGAATACTAATACAGATGATAATCGCAGCAGTATTGTCTGTAGCATTTCTTGTAGCAGCACGAATATACTGGAAAAAATCAGTCTTCAAGGACTGAATCGCTCTCAGGACTATAATTGTGACCGATGCTGTCAAGCGCTATCTTCACTTTTTTTAACAGGTCAGAATGGCTTTCCACAGGAGTTTGGATTACGTCCATCACTTTCTCTACAGGAATCCTCCTCATGTGGAATCCACTAAAACGCTCCTTAAGATCTTTTCTGGATACAGGATATTCAAGACCTTTAGCCCTCCTAAGAATATAATATCCCCAAGGCCCTTCAATATTAATAATGTTAACGACTTTCTTTTCTATGGGTTTTTTGGAAAGATCGTTCTTTAAGCTTTCAATCTGCCTGTTCTTTAGCTCCAATTCTTTTCTGAGCATCTCAAACCTTCCTTGTGACAATGATTCCTTAACTTCAGAACTGATAGTTGGCAATGCAAGATTAGCATGCTTTTTTAGCTTGTCTATAATCCTGGTATCATGCATCAGCCCTTCCATGTCAGCAAACTTTGTTCCAAAACTGTCCACGTACGCTATTTCATTAAGCTCTCTTTTCCCTGGCCACATGGGTTTACGAAGAGCCCTGCCAAGAACGACTATTCCTTGAGGTCTAAAGTCGTTGGGAATGCCAAGAATATTACTAACTTCTTCCTCATCAAAGCCCGATACAAATGCGGAGTCCACATTCAGTATTGACGCTGCTATAAGCATGTTTTCGGCTGCCATTGCACAGTTTTGAATATTAAAGAATGAGCCTCTCTCGTCATAAAACCGTTCACCCTGCATCTCATCACTTGCAATTACTATGAGTACATGGGCATCTGCAATCCACCTCTGGTTATATGACGCTTCCCCCAGTCTCTCCTTTTGCTCTTGAGCATTTACTATGATAAATCTCCAGTTCTGAAGGTTACCTGCATTAGGCGCCAGTCTTCCTGCTTCTATAATAAGGTTAAGATTGTCTTTAGGGATGGATTTTCCAGAGTATTCCCTGCATGTTCTTCTCATGAACACTTTTTCTAAGGCCCTCTCCTCTGCAGCAAGATCCTCAGTCCTTCTAGTTACCATGATAATGTATATTGAGAGGAGATTTAAAAAAGTATTGCGAAAGAGCAAAATATTTATATATCATTGTGACTAGCGATGACTACTATATAATGGTGAGATATTATGGATGGGATATTTTCAAAGTATCATAAGGGTATAAAGGCCGGTTTCATAGCAGGCATTACAATAATAGGAGGACTCATAGGAGGAGTTGCAAACCAGCTTGGTATAAACAGCTTAAGGTATGACTATGGTTATTATCATGTAATAGACAAGACTGCTTCAGAACACCAAATAATGCCTGAAGGAAGCAATGCAAGCATGGAAGTAGAAAAAGCAAGAATAGCCAATGTACACAATTCGAGAGGCAACCTATTGGGAAGAATGGGAATAGGAGGAATGAGAGGATATGAAGAAAGTACAGGCTTTAATGCATCTTTAGACGCATTCAATACAAGCCTTGCTCAGAAAACAGTAAGCGAATGGAACGCTATGCATCCTAATGCAAGACTATCATGGACTAGTCCTCCTGCAAGTGATAATCCTCATCTTCAACAGGCAAATTCAGCGTACAATAATGGAATAGCATATGTGGATGCGCATAAAGACAGTCTTACAGAGCAGGTAAGAGCATACAGGCAGAATAATCCAGCAAGGAACGGAAATTATGGTACAGGATGGGCTGCACTATTCTCAGCAGCTCTTGTTGGAGGAGCTGCTGCTATAGGGCCTGGTAAGACTCCTAATCCTCATAACAGCCCTAATAGGATTAATCTAAAGCCTTCATATAAGAGAAGAGGAAGGAATGAGGAAGAAGGCGCTGGAAACAGACGTGATGATTATCATGGAAGCATTCAAAAAAACCTTGATGAGATAATAATACCAATAACTCCTAGCTCTAATCAACTGGAAAGCATAACAACGGATAGCTTTGTGGAGGAGCCAACTAATAGTAAATACAATTATGATGAAGGTGCATTCAGGATAAAAAACAGCATGCAATGGGAATACATTAAGACAAAGACATTAGCTCCAGGAAAAGAGTACTCGCTAAGTGAGCATAACCTCAAGCAAGTTTTCAAGAGAGGAGAAAATATAAGCAGTGCATATAATCTACGAAATAACGGCATGACAGTCAGAGAAATAGCAGAGAGGCTTGGGAAGAGCAAGAGCACAGTATACAAGTATATAAGAGAAGCAAAGCTCATAGAATCTACAGGAGAAAAAGAGGGCAATGAAAATCCCCCTTCGCAAGACCAAGAAGCAATCTATGCAAATGCAGCAGACTGAGATAGTAATAAGCGATTAGTGGGATTTGCCATAATTATTATGGAATTTATATAATCATATTTAATAAATGCATTGGAATAGCCCATTATATGGAAGGTCTAGAGTATCATTTCTCTCATGACAGTATAAGGGAAGGCCAGAGGGAATTAGCAGACACTGCATATAATGCAATATTGAAAAGAAAAACGTTGTTTGCTGATGCTCCTACAGGAATAGGGAAGACAGCAGCAGTACTCTGTCCTGCAGCAACATACGCCATGAGGCACAAAAAGAAAGTATTGTTCCTGACATCAAGGCACACTCAGCATGAAATAGCAATACAGACACTAAGAAAGCTGTCTGAAAAAGAAGGTTTCAAAAAAGAGTTCAATGAGCCTGTAAGGTATGCTGACATAATAGCAAAGAAGAGCATGTGCGCACTATCTATAGGCGTATTCTCCGGATCCGATTTCATATCATACTGCAAGAACTTAAGAGAACATGACCAGTGTGAATACTATACTAACACAAGGACTGACAACGGGTTTACGGTAATGGCAAAATATGCGCTAAAAGAGCTGGAATCACTACCATTGCAGGACTCAAAGACAGTCAAGAATCTCGGAATATCAAAAAGGTTATGCCCATACGAGCTTGCAGTAAGAAGAATAGAGGATTCACAAGTCATAATCGCAGACTATAATCACCTGTTTCACCCCAGAATACGAAGGGCGTTCCTCTCAAAGTCCAGAATTGACTTAAACGATATGATAATAATATGTGACGAGGCGCATAATCTTCCTACAAGAATAAGAAACATGATAAGCTCAAGGATATCCAACCATATTCTGGACAGGGCAATAAGAGAGTGCCAGGAGTATGAGAGGGAAAATGGTAGTCCAAAAGCTGCAAAGAGCTTAGAGGATTTTCAGAACAAGATAATGATACTCTCAAAGTCATACTCGAAAGAGGACATAGTGGTTAAGGAGTCAATCAGCAACATACTTAACAGCAGTCTTGTTGGATATGATGATATTGACGAGTTAGTCGAAGCGCTTAATATTATCGCTGATTATACGAGGTCGCAGGAAAAGCCTAGCTATTGCAGCACTATCGTACAGTTCATAGAGGACTGGAAGAATGACAGCGACGGAATATTAAGGATGATAAGAAAAGAAGGTGATGACTATTCATATATAGTCAAAGCGATGGATCCGAGCACACTTACTTCTCAAGTGATAGAAAAATGCCATTCTTTCATAGCCTTAAGCGGGACACTAAGACCTCTTGAAATGTTCTCAAGCCTGCTAGGGGCTGAAGATGCTGCACTGCTCGAGGTAAAAAGCCCTTTCCCTAAAGAGAACAGGCTTGACGTCATAATGCCGAGAGGAACAACAAAATACAGTAAGAGGACTAATGAGATGATATCATCAATAGCATCTACTATAGAAGAAGCGCTCTCAGTAATGCCAGGCAATGTTATAGTATTCTTCCCAAGCTATTACTTGCTTGAAAGCATATCATCACGAATAAACAGTATAGGGACAAAAAAGCTCTTGACGGAGAGAAGGTCATTGTCATACGAGCAAAAAAAACAGCTGCTCCAGGATTTTAGGCACAGCTACATGACAGGCTCGGTATTGTTTAGTGTGGTATCTGGAAGTTTTGGAGAGGGAATAGACCTTACAGGAGATTTGCTAAGAGGAGTCATAGTAGTAGGGCTCCCATTCGAGATTCCTGACCTGGAGACAAAAAGCCTAATAGAATACTATAATGACAGGTTTGGGAAGGGGTGGGAATACGCTTATATATATCCTGCGTTTAACAGGGTATTCCAGAATGCGGGCAGGCTGATAAGAACCGCTGACGACAAAGGCGTTGTTTTATACATTGATGAAAGGTATGCGTGGACCAACTATAGGAAGCTCTTGGACAATGGAAAAGCAAATCTTAAGTGCATCAACCCCAAAGACAATGGAAAACTCCAATTAATGCTCTCATCCTTTTATAATAAAGGATAAGCATAAAAATGAATAAGTTCTTAGTGATATGATATGCCCAGAAAGAAAATATCTGTAGACAAGAACCAGAAACTGTCGGCCTACACAGTATATACTGCGAAAGACGAGATTGACAGGGATTTTGGTAAAGTAGTATTATACACTGCGCCTTATGATGTTGAAGGACACAAGATAGCAAGATACTTCGATAATCATCATGTGGAATATAGTATTAGGAGTGCAGAATATCCTGATATTAGAGTAGAATGCGAAAGCCTATTGGAAAAAGCAGGTCTTAAGGGCTCGTATGACCTGCCGATATTATTGATTGACAACAGGATAATAGTACGGCCAAAAATAAGCGATATAGAAAAAGCACTTATGATAGAAGACACTCAGGCAAGAGAATTATATGATGTTGTTATTATAGGAGCGGGCGTTACTGGAGTGAGTGCGGCTCTAACTGCAAATATGAGGAGGCTTAGAACGCTAGTCATAGAAAGGACCAGGATGCTTAGCAGCCTTGAATCAAGGCCCATGGTTCAGACGCTAATAGACTATCCTGAAGGAGTGGAAGGACAAGACATAGCATATAGGCTTAGGGAGGCAATAGAAGCGAGAGATGACATCGTATTAGTAGAAGGAGTGTTTGCTAAAAGGCTTAAAGAGCTCGGAAACCTGTATGAAGTGTCTACTGACGGCGCAATATACAGGACAAAATCTGTAATACTTGCTTTAGGAGCGTCAAGCTCAAGATACGGGATTATAGGAGAAGAAGAGTTCTTGGGAAGAGGAGTATATACTGATCCTGGGTCTGAAGCAAAGTATTCCATAGAGAAGAGCGCAGTAATCATAGGAAACGATGAGTATGCATACCATTCGGCTATCAGAGTAAGCAAGTATGCCAATCACGTCACTGTATTCAGGCATCCTAGGATGGCAAGGCCTGACAGTTTCCTAGAAAAAAAGCTTAAGGAACATTCAATATCATTAATAGAGCCTGCGAGGATAATAGAAATGAGAGGAAACATAGGACTGGAATCCATAAAATATGTTAATACCGAGACTGGGAGGACATACCTGGTTGACTGTTCAGCAGCATACGTTATAGGCCATAACATTCACGATACGAGATGGTTGTCCCCAGTAATGGATCTTGATGGTGACGGCAGGATAATAACCAAAGATCAATATAATACTGTATTCAAGGGTGTTTTTGCAGGAGGAGACTGTACCAGAAAGTATGCTGCGAGTCTTAGGATATCACAGCTTGACGGAGCTGCGATGGCAGAAAGAGCCAGAAGCTATATAGAAAGTTGGAATATGAACAGGAAATAGACATTTTCTAGGTATTCTTCTTCTTTTATTAGTTACTTATACTGATTCTAGTTTAATGCATAATAAATTAACAAAATATTTAATTAATTAATTATACTAACTGAAATAGATACTTGGCGATGCGATGTGTAATGTGGATATTTATAGGAAATATTATCATATAGTAAATAAATATTACAGGATATATTTTTGTGGTTTTCTGCTATTACCACTGGTTTTTTGTCCATAATGATATTCTGGTATACGAAATAGTAATATTTATATATTAGTATTCTACTTTGTTATTATGGTGTTGAGGAAAGAAATATGGTAATACTTTTCGACAGATACAATATGCCCGAAAACGTATACGAGATAATATTCGCTACCGAACAGCAAGCTATAGTAGCAGACATACTAGTAGAGCACATGAAAAACAATCATAATATGTTTACGAAAACGGAAATGAGCTATTTTGCAACAAAACTGCATGAAGGTGAAATGGTAACAACAATACACCAGGGAAGCCTGTCAGGAAAAAAAGTAAAGATATCATACAATAAGAGGCAGTTTTACGACAGGATACTCACGCCCATGAAAAGCATGGGACTAATAGACTATGACCTATACAAGAAGACATATCAGTTATCAGACAAGTTCAAACAAAACCTAATGAAGATCGGCATAATGTGGAATGATGAACTCCAAAAACCCGCATTCACGCTCAAGTAGAGGGATGCTGTCGCTTACGATCTTCTAACCCCCAACCCCCCAAACCCCGAAGCGACGGCACCCTTACTTACTCTCATCCAATCATCCAATACGATTAGGGACAGCTACCATAACAAATAAGAATGAACAGCACTACCAATAATTAATTGGTTCCGCAAGAATAGGCGATTAATAATGACTCCTAAATCAAACAGCACCAAGTACATTAGAATGAGAGAACTTCAAAGAAAGGCCAGGCAGGCCCAGACAGGGAAGGTTAAGACTCGAAGAGAGGATGATGACAGGGGAATATACGCTAATAGCCATACTACCAAGAAGCCAGAGGACGCACTTATCAGTCCCAACAGGCTAATACCCAAACACATATGGGAAGGAATAGAACAGGCATACCAGACAAAAAAACTGCCTAACATAATAAGCATGGGAAAAAAGATGCTACAGTTTCCTGATCAGCAGGAATCATCAGAAGAAAGCACTGACAAGAGCTATATAGAACGACAGATAAGTGTAGCAGAGAATATAAGAAAGAGGAACATAGAAGAGATAATAGGAGAGGCCGCTGCATCAATAGCTATGAACACGGAAGCCAACGTAATAGTCAGCGTAGAAAAAAGCCAGCATACAGACGACAAGGGATTATTTGTAAAGGTAAGCGTATTCAGGAAGAGAGAGGACAAGGAGTTTGACAGGATAGAATACCATACCAAGCTAAGAAGGGCTACACCAGGATCCGTACTACCATTAAGAGACCTGCTGTCTGAAGCAATAGCAAGAAAATACATACAAAAGCATGACAGGATAGTATGCGTAGAGGATGAGAGCGTTAGCATGGGATTCAAGGGAATGCTATTCATATTCGACGTGGACGACCTATTCTTCAATATCAGCACAGCACAACTGCCCGAAATGGTGAATTCTGAAATACTCGAAGCGGTAATAGCAGTCGCCCAGGAAATAAGCCATGAAGGAAGAGAAGGAAAACACATAGGAACATCATTCATTATAGGAGACAAGGAAGAAGTGCTCATGTATACCAGACAAATAATACTAAATCCTTTCAGGAACTATCCTGAAGAGGAAAGAAAGATAATGGATCCCGGACTCAGAGAGACTATTAAGAGTTTTGCCCAGCTCGACGGAGCATTCGTAATAGACGAGAAAGGATCAGTGGTTACTGCAGGAGCAATGATAAGCAACAGCATACCAGGAGTAGAGCCTGTAAACATGCCAGGTTTCGGGACAAGGCATAACAGTGCCGCAACTCTTACAAGAGCCATTCCCAACGCAGTAGCAGTGGTAGTGTCAAGTTCCGGAGGCGCAGTAAGAATATTCAAGGAAGGGAAGATGCTAATGCGGGTGTCATGATTGGAAAGAGGAATCATAGAGACCATACAAGAAATACTTACAGAATCCGTGTCAAGCATCGCTATAGCCGCCATAGTATTGTTTACAGGTATAGTCGCAGGAAAACTTATAGGAATGTGGATTCATAACCTACTAAGGCATCTTAGGCTTAATCATACGATGAGTAAGGCCTTTGACATATCATACAACCTCGAAGTATTCATAAGCACAGCAGCATCATTCATAATATACAGCATTACATTCCTAATCACATTGTCAATACTGGGACTAAACAGTCTCTTCCTGTCAATAGCGGGCGGACTGGTAATAATAATATTATTGCTCTCAGCAATCTTTGCATTAAGAGACCTAATACCAAATTTCATAGTAGGGCTGGAAATACAGCGCAAAGGATTCTTCAGCGAAGGAGACCTCATAGAACTAGACGGAATGCACGCAAAAGTTATAGAGGCAGGCCTCTTAGAGACTATACTCGAAGTAGACAATAACGAAAGAATAATAATACCGAACAGCGGAATACTAAAAAAAGAGATAAGAGTCAAAAAACAAAGGAAAGACATGGAAAAATAATAGTCTTATATTGCATTCTCAAGCATGCTAACTACATGCCATAATTGTGTCCTGGAATATGCCTGGACATTAATGTCACTGCTGATCTCTTCAAGCTCCTGCATTGCCTTGTCAACACGTATCGACAGTTCACAAGTCTCGTCCTTAAGATGCTCTATAATCCTCGCTACCGAGCCCCTGACATTCTTAGGGAGAGTGTTATCATCCTTTAATTCATCCAATATTTCCAACGCATCATCCAACGCTCCCATGCTAATCACCTTTCATCACAGATTCCTGATACTCCTTGATTTGCTCCTTAAGCTTTTCTTCCTGTCCTTCTATAGACTTAATCCTTAAGCTGATAAGCTCTTTTTGGTCATTAAGATTATCAAGAATGCTCTTAGAATCTTTCCTAACCATAATATTAGCAATAATCTGATAGGCAACATCAGATGATTCAAGTTCAGCAATAGCCTCTTCGACTTCCGCCTTTTGCCCAAGAAAAGCCTGTTTTTGCTGAAGCATACTTTGCATGGACTGCTCAGCCTCCTGAATCTTTTTTAGAGCTTGTTTCCTGTCAGTCATAATGAGTCACCATCCTCAACAATTTTTATTAGCGTAGCAACGCTGGATACTATGGATTTAAGAGCAATAGCATCATTAGCGTGCAAATTGATTATTATACTGTCAGTCTTTCTTTCATAAGAATAGCCTGACCTATTTCCTATTCTTCTATCCTCATCAGAAAGGACTGCCTCAAGCACGTCAAGGCTCTTTCCTGTAGAGTACACAGCAATGCTTGACTCAAGCCTATAATGCTGTGACTTTAGTGATTCTTGTCCTTGGCTTGAACAATATTTTCGAGCCGCAGTACGGACACCTGACACGTCGCCTCACCAGATTGCTTGGAACTTGCTTGGAACATTCAAAACACTTATAGTCAGCCATTTAGAATGACACCTCCTGCTTTTCTCCAAAGCCTTCTAAATCGTCCTGGGCCTTCTCTTTAGTCTTAGGAACCAAAAAGTCAGCTTCCTTAACAGCAAAAGTATAGTCTTTCCTCGAAAAAGTGTATGCTCCCCCAGTGAACTTAACACCGCAGGACTTGCAGTTCCATATCCCTGCAGAAATCCTCTTAACGCCATTCTTTAGGCAGTATGGGCATTTCTTGGAAGTCTCTCTGAGCTTAAACACTGCATCTGTCTTTCTTTTGGGCTTAATACCATACCTTGTCCCGTATTGCTTGGAAGATACCATCATAATCCACCTTAATGTATTGAACAGTAGTAGAGGTGATGTGAACCGTTTAAAAAGTTATTGTGCAAAAACCGATAATGTATTTATAAACAATATGCTCTAATGCCTTATATGCTAATAATGCAAATGGTTTATAAGTAACATTCTTATTCGTTATTATACCATTGTGTCATGGCATCATAGTCTTTATATACAACGTTTCACAGCCGTTAATGATTGATAACCATGGAAAATACAGGATTTGACAGGATAAAAGAATTCGTATTAAGACTCATAGTTGATGCGGACTCATTAGCAATGCAGCATTATGCTGAAATAGAGAAATTCTCATACAAGAATACAAGGGATATAGTGACAAAAGCTGATGTGGAAGTAGAAGAGTATATCAGGCAGAGGATAAAAGAAGTTTATCCTGAACACAATATTATAGGCGAAGAGCTAAGCAAGGAGGAGAATCAGAACAATTATACGTGGCTAATAGACCCTATAGACGGCACTACGAATTTTGCGCACAAAATACCATATTTTAGTATAGCAATAGCGTTGCAGCACAACGATACAGTAATATTCTCGGCGATAAGCCATCCGCCTTCAGGAATAGTATTCTATGCGGGCGCAGGGGAAGGGGCATACCTCGGAGAGAAAAAGCTGATGCAAACATCAGACAAGAAAATGGAGGATAGTTTCATATCATTCTGCCACGCGTCAGACAATGACAGCATAAGAAGGATAAGCGGTGTGTACGAGGCTTTCAAGCTGAAAACACTGGATTTTAGAAAACTTGGTTCGGCAAACCTGGAAATATGCTATACTGCAGCAGGATTCATATCAGGATTTATAGGCTATAAGATAAAGCCATGGGACTTTAAGGGAGCATGTCTGATAGCAGAAGAAGCAGGATGCAAAGTTACAGGGCTTAATGGTGAGGACTGGCAAAACCCCCCAATTGACAGTGTAATAGTAGCTCCATCACACCTTCACCAATTATTGGTAGAAGAGTTTAGCAAGCAACCAAAGAAGACCAGCAAGTAAACACATATTTGTAGGTTCTATAGTATCATGGCAGTATTAACGCCAAATAATATTATTGAAGCGTATCCTATAATAGCGCCCAATAATAATCCTGCGATCACATCAATAATATCATGCTTTTTTAGTATTATTCTTGCAATACCAACACCAACAGCCACTATCCATAAAATAATGGCAACCTGTATTATTGCAGTAGAACCCAATATAACTGCTAATGATGATGCCCTTGCAGAATGCATGCTGGGAAAAGAAGAAGCGTCAATCCTCTCAACAATATTATGATATTCCCGCTTTACAGGCCTATTCCTATAATAAAACAATCGTATGACTATAATAATAACATAGAGCATTATTAGAGAGGATACCAGTGCATATCCTACAGAATCATATCCCATCAGGAAATGCAATAATACCAATAATAGGTATAATGCAAGTCCACCAAGACTGGTAAAATCCTCTATAGCTTCCCTCAAAGGATATATCATAATGAACAATATCAACTATTAGAATATAAATCATTCTATTATATGGGGCTCTGTTGCAAATAGTGTGCGGCAGCCGTCAGCCTGAGCGGGAACGAACGTTCACGCTTGACGCTGATGTGCCGGGGGATGCCCCCTGCGGGGTGGCGCATAGCACACTTTT
>JBLKOQ010000028.1:0-14212 GCA_047602885.1 Candidatus Woesearchaeota archaeon
TTTTTTCATCAAATTCACCTCTAAGAAATCCAATACAGAACTACTATTTAAACGTGTCGATTAATAAACACTGTCCTTTATTGTCAGTTCCATGATTAAAACCTGTGTATTATATGGTTTGGCTCGTATCCTTCAGCGAACACTGTTCCTGGAGGATATGCTACTAGTATTCCAAGATATACTCCTCTAATCTTCTCCTTGTCCTTTATCCCTGTTTCTATCGGATCCCATGCAACCAATTCTTCTAGTATGCCTGATTCTTCTATCATTCCAATATCCTGTATTTCCTGATGCGTCTTTACTTCCCTGCCTGAGGATGCGAGCTTTTGGAGTGTCTGCTGCGGATTTGCAATTCTGGACTGTGACTTATACGCTCCTACAGCATATGCTTTCTTGAATGCGTTTAAGGTGTTTTCACTCGACAAGTATATGCTCGGATTAAAGGTTGTTCGAGTAGAGGGACTGTGCATCTTGTAAAGGTTTTGTGCACCCCTAAAAGCTATAGAGCAAATGCCATTAAGCACTCGATGATCCTGGTGCCTGTCCTTTTCAGAGTGGAACACTACATAATCAGGATTAAATTCTTTAGCAATGATCTCAAGATCCCTCCTTATATCATCTTCATATCGTCCTATCATTGTGTCCGGATAATCCATTATTATGCTGCCAGTATATCCGATTCTTGCAGAAGCCTCATCCCATTCTTTAAGCCTGCTCTCTGCATTGTTCTTATCTCCTTTAGTAACCGTAACACTGTATACTTTGTTGCCTTTATCAAGCGCTTCCACCGCAAGAAGTCCTGCTGATAACTCATTATCATCAGGATGCGCCCCAACTATTACATAAGTACTTTGTCTGTCCATACCCACCCTCTCATATAAACTATTGTGGAGTTGTAACACTCCTTTATTTCATTATCTATGCCAAAACCGCTACAGACATATAGATTCGTTTATATAATTTCTGTAATAGTCCTTTTATATATGGAAAGTAATAAAAAGCACCCTGCAACTTCTTATCACAAGGTGATCATATGATAATAGACAGTGTCGAAGCAGAAAGGAGATCGAGTGAATTGCAGGGATGGGAAATAGTGGATGGCATGTTATATTCGAGTTATAGTTTTGAGAACTATTCTGATGCAGTAGCGTTTACAGTGCAGGTTGCCATGCTCTCTGATAAGATGAATCATCATCCTGAGATAGCCTTGTCGTATAATGAAGTAGAGATCACATTATATACTCATGATGCAAATTCTCTTACAGAGAAGGATTTCATGGTCGCTAAGGCCATAGACAATCTTACTGGGCAGAATCCTTTAATATAAGTAAGGGTATGGGCCCACCCAGATTCGAACTGGGGACCTCCTCCGTGTAAGGGAGATGTCATAACCACTAGACCATGGGCCCTTATGATAAGAAACAACCACCTATTTATAAAGGATTCACTTTGTGTCCTTTTTTCTTGCTGCAGACTTACTAGCAACCTTCTTCGCAGGCTTACCTAATGGCTATTTTGCAGTCTTATCGGTATTCTGTCTCTTTATCGGACTATTCTTAGCTGCTTTTTTATTGGCAGCCTTCCTATTTGTAGTCAGTCTCCTTTGTGGTTTGGTCTTTTCCTTGACAATCACATCATTTCCTTTATTATTTAAGAATCCTATTGGCTCTTTCTCATCTTTACTTACTCGCGTTTTGTTAGTGGCTGCTGTAACTGCTTCCATGAATGCTCTTATGGTTAGGACGATTAGGATTATGTATAGTATTGGTATAAATAATCTTATTATTGGTATTGTGCTTAGCAGGTGTGCTATAGAGTATATTATGTGGACTATTCCTAGCGGAACGATAGTCTTTAAGGGTATATTGCTCTTGTACAATCCTATACCAAATATCAGTAATAGAGTACCCGAATATAAAACTATTAAATCTCTGCTTATAGGAATGTTGAGGCCCATTACCGTGTGATACAGGCGAAAATCCATGGTGTTCAGATAGTTTATGGATTCATACGCATATCGTACTACTCTTCCTAATAGTTCGAGTACTAATACTGCTATTGCTATTCTAAGAAATCCCCAGCTTTCGTATTCTCTAGCAAGGAAGAAAAAACCCCTATATATCATTATGATAATTGCGATAGATATCAGGCTGTATAAGGTATATATCATGAATAAGGTTCTTTGGATTTCTAATGGATAAAGATAATAATGATTGAATAATGTGATTATTACCAGTGCTCCTGCCAGTATAAATGAGCCTATTACTGCGTATATCGCGATTTTATAAGCAGAAATATTGTTTACCATTACTGTCTATATGTAAGGGTTATTTTTTAAAGATTCTCTTTCTCTCACATACGTAGCGGAATACCCACAGGACAACCGCAAGATATAAAAAGGAGTTGTTCTGAGCGTTAACAATCGAAACAAACAACTACGAAAACATATATTTATATACCAATATACCTTAAGTGTATACTATGCAGCAGCAGATATTAACGATATTATTTGAGCAGGATGAGGTGACCTGGAGAGAGGTCTTAATGAACCTTGTTAAGACCAACCAGATAGATCCTTGGGATGTTGATATCAGGTTGCTTACTAAGGAGTATTTAAAGCTTATAAGAAAGCTTAAAGCGTTAGATTTCAGGGTATCCGGCAAGGTAATACTAGCAGCTGCACTATTGCTTAGAATAAAGTCTGAGAGGCTCTTGGAAGAGGACATAATGAACTTTGACAGCCTAATGCAGTCTGTTGATGAAGCTGAAATCGACGATTTCTATGATTCTATGGAAGAACAATATAATGTTACTACAGAAGATGATGATATTCCTAAGCTTATCCCAAGGACTCCTCAAATGAAGAAGAGAAGAGTTTCCATTTATGACTTAATAGAGGCTCTAGAAGTAGTACTGGAACAGCCAGTGCAAAGAAGAGTATTTGTTAGGGATACTAAAGCGCAAATAACCCTTCCTGACATAAAAGTAGACATTGGCAAGCTTATTGATACAATGTCTGCATCTCTTAACAAGATGTTCAAGAAGAAAAAACAAATAGCCTTCACCGACCTTGTAAGAGGGAACACTAAAGAGGATAGAGTCTATACCATAATACCATTATTGCATTTAGCCAATATTGAGCATAGAGCCATTGACTTGAGCCAGGAGAAGAATTTTGCAGAGATTTATGTCAGACCTGCCGTTAATGACTAAACAATAGCCAATATAGTCTATAAACAAGTATATTAATGTTGATTATTTATCACTAACAAAAATATATTAAGCTAAACCTACAGATTCCCTAATCCAATCCTCATACTCTTTGTTGCACTGAACATCTATTCTTATAATACATGGAGTGTCATAAGGGTGTATTTCTTTTATTGTTTCTAAAATCTTATCCTAGTGTTCTGGTATTGACTTTAGTATTGTTACTGTCTCATCACCTGCTTCAACATTGTCTTGCCACAAGTACTCTGATTTTATGCTTGAATAGTTTGCGCATGCTATTAGTCTTAACCCTAATATTTTTTTAGCGATTATTCTCGCTTCTTCTATTGTTTTATGAGTAACATAGACAAGTATTATTCCCATTTCATTGTTATGACAGGCTAATATATATTTATTCTCGTATTGCACGCAATAATGGATTTTATTTTCATTATGGTACATTATTGTTTTTTCATGAGCCTGTTGCCAGTATTAAGGTAGAATAGCCCTATTATGATTATTAATGTGAATGGTATCCATGAAGCAATTATTAACTGCATATTATTAGAGTAATATCCTGATATTAACCCACCCACAATCAGGGGTGCTGACGATAGCATTAGCATATTGCCAGTGTATACTGTAACTTTCTTTTCATCATATTTTTCTTTAGCCTTCTTGGACGTGGTATTGTATCCTGATACTAAGAATGAAAGATTGTATCTACCTACAATGTACCCTAATAACAATAATGCTACTCCTGTAAGTATAGTTGTTATTGCTATCATACTTTCACTTCGAACTCATAATAGTCGTTGAACGGAAACTCTATTTTCATTATCTCTTCGGGCGTCATCTTCCTAAAATGCTTGAGCATTGGTCTCATGCTATTCCCATGAGCGCTTATTGCCACGTTTACTTTTAGGTCTTTCATTATGGTAACAACATCTTTTATGAACGGAACAACTCTCCTTTCAACATCCTCTACAGACTCTCCGTTAGGAGGCCTTACATAATAGCTCCTTCTAATAATTCTTAGTTCCGCTTCTGCCAGCCTGGTCAGATATTCGTCAAGTTCAAATCCTCTGAGTTTAGGTATCATATTATTTTTTAGCAACATTTGATACTGTTTTTTTGCACTCTTATTCTTGAATGTCTCTATGCTCTTGGACCCTCCAGAATAGTCTCCATAATTCCTCTCTATTATCCTGTCATCATTTATTATCCTCTTGCATTCAGGATGCTTTTTGAGTACAATGTTTAGTGTATCTCTAGATCTTGATAGGCTGGAATGGTACGCTATGTCTATTCTTTTGTCTTTCAACTTGTCAGCGATTATCCTTGCGTCCTTAACGCCTTGTTCTGAAAGCTTGGCGTCTATCCATCCTGCAAACTTATGCTGTTTGTTATAGTTGCTCTGCCCGTGCCTGAATAGGTATATCTTCTTTTTCATTATCTTCACTCCATTACTATTATCTTTTTCTTTGATTCTATTTTCGATTTTCCTAATGACAATGCTCCTTTAAGATTAATATTATGCTCTTCTACAAGGTATACTGGTATATTTTGGAGAGTTGATAGTTTTAGATGGGTTTTCATAACGCCAATATAATCGCTGTTTAGTATTCCTTTAATATTGGTTGTGAGGGCATTCCCTGTAATAAACACTCCTCTATAAGGCAGAAAGACGTTGCAAAAATGCGCTGTATATCTCGCGTGAGCCTTGAGATAATAATGAACGGCCTCTCTAGCTCTTACATCATCATCGTATGTCAGGCTCACTTCTTCTGGAGTTGATGCTTTGCATCCTATGAATCTCGCATACTCGTACAATCCAGTATTCCTTAGTATTTTTCCTATGGTTATCATATTGTCTTTCTTTCTTAGGTATTCATAATATTCATACTCTTCCTGTGTATAAGGTGCGTAAGGAAAATGGTCTGATTCTGATGACAATAGTATGCTGCTAGATTTTGATGTCAGTAGTGTTGCAAGGCCGTATCCTGTGCCTGCCTGTATGATCATAGCAACTCCCCTGTCAGGATATTCTATTGCATTCGCATAATTATCCTGCAATAATATGTATTTTGCATCATCAATGTTTTGTATAACCTTTTCTTTCGATATTCTTGGTAGGTGTTCTGCTATTCTCTCGGCTGATGCCTGCATGTCATTGATCAATTGTACATTAGTTATTCCTGTGGCGAGTGTTATGGTCTTGGCACTTATGTGGAGGTTGCTGTTTGTCAGGCTGCAACTGTTATTGTGTACTGGTCCTGCGCATGCTATTATGCATTCTCCTATGCTGTCTCCTGTTATTCCAGCTTCCTGCAGAAATCCAAGTAATGTAATTTCGAGTTTCTGTATAGTGCTGGTTTTTAGGTGCTTATAGTGGATTATGCTTTGAGGATTATCAATACTGCTCAGTGCTATTCTTGTATTGGTGCCTCCTATGTCTGCTGCGAGTATATGTCTCATAATACTCTCATAACAATGTTCATATATAAATCTTGAGTAAAATAAGGCTGTGCAGAAAAAGTGTGCGACAGCCGTCAGCTGGAGCGTTAATGAAAGTTAACGCTTGACGCTGATGCCGGCGGGGGATGCCCCCTACGGGGTGGCGCATAGCACACTTTTTCAGAGATTTTCTACAATGCGGTAAAATAATAGTTTTAGGAAATGTTTTATGCCGTTACTATTTTTCCCTTAGTGTACCGAACAACTGTCTGAATACTACAGGGAATGCAGCGCTTGCAACAAACAGTATTACTGCTTTCATTATGGCTATTAGTGTCGGAGCTCCGGGAAATACTTCCAGAAAACTTGTTCCTCCTACCATCAGTGCTATTGCAGCTACCAAGAATCCGAGGCTTTCCTTGCTCGTAACGTTCATTAGTCCTACAAGCAGTCCCAATACTACTAGTAGCAATGGAATAGTATCTCCTACCTCAAACAATCCCATAATGACTGCTATTGCCAGTCCTATAACAAATCCCCATTTTCCTATAATATCTTTCATTATACCACCCCTATAGCCGTACTATAATATCAAATGTATAGAAAAACAGTATATAAATCTTAATCAGTTAGTATACTAATTATTATATTATTACGGCTGCCGGGATTTGAACCCGGGCTTCAACCTTGGGAGGGTTGAGTCATGCCGCTAGACCACAGCCGTATAGACTATTTTCCTGTACTACCAAATCCTCCTGCTCCTCTATCGCTATCCTCAGTAACCTCTCCTAACACTAATTCTGCCCGTTCTATCTTATGCAATATCATCTGTGCTATCCTCTGTCCCTTGGATATTTCCTGGCTCGTATCGGAAAGGTTGATTATTACCACTCCTACTACTCCTCTGTATCCTGAGTCTATCACTCCTGCAAGGCAGTGCAGTCCGTTCTTTATTGCTAGTCCTGACCTGTCCTTTATTATCCCGACATATCCTTCCGGAATACGCATTCTTATACCAGTGCTTATTATCGTTCTCTCTCCAGGCATTATTGTTTTGTCCTCATTAGACTTTAGATCCAATCCTGCATCTCCACGAGTGGCATATGCCGGTATGAGCATTTCTTCTGGAGCGTCTATTATTATTCTCATCTTAACCTGCTTAGTCTATCTGTTCTTCTACAAAGTCCCAGTTGATAATATTCCAGAATGCCTCTAAGTATTCCGGTCTCCTGTTCTGATACTTCAAATAATATGCGTGCTCCCATACATCCACTCCCAGTATGGGCTTTTTTCCTTCCATTATAGGACTGTCCTGGTTTGGAGTGCTTATTATCTCGTACTTGCCGTTATTGCTGACTATCCATGCCCATCCGCTTCCAAACCTGTTTATGGCAGTCTGATTGAACTTTTCTTTTAGTGCTTCTATTCCGCCATAAGATTCTGCTATCTTCAAGAATTTGGCTCCTGGAGTATGCGCGTCTTTTTTAGCCAGGAGTTTCCAAAAAAAGTTGTGGTTTACGAATCCTCCCCCATTATTCCTGATTATAAGCCTCTTCTCTTCAGGAATATTTTCGAGTCCTGCCAATAACACTTCAGGACTTATGTTCTCGTACTCAGTCCCTTTTATTGCTCCTAAAAGCTTGTCCAGGTATGTCTGGTGATGCTTGGTATGGTGTATCATCATAGTCTCCTTATCAATATAAGGCTCCAGAGCATCGTATTCGTAGCCTAGTTTTGGAAGTTCTAATGTCATGCTATCACCCATCATGAAGCAGCCTATTATCATATTTAAGCATTATTATAATAATATTATGTGTATAGGCTCTGTAGTAAAGGTGTGCGACAGCCGTCAGCTGGAGCGTTAATGTAAGTTAACGCTTGACGCTGATGCGCTGGGGGTTGGCCCCTGCGGGGTGGCGCATAGCGCACCTTTACGGACATTTTCTACAGAGCTATGTGGATAAGCATGTTTATTAATCCTCATAGGATACATCATTCATGAACTGGTTCGCACACTTTTTTATAGGATATATGGTAACAGCCATATTTGTCAGTAATCCTTCTGAGCATATTGTTATTATCGCGTTCTTTTCTGTTTTTCTTGACGTTGACCATCTGCCTGGAATGTACAAGCTGTTGACAAAAAGAATAGACAGGAAGAGTATGAGTCTTGCCGAAGAGTCATTATTGTTCAGGACTCCATTGCAAGAGCCTATCGGACTGATAACAATACAAATAATAATAGTTTTATTGCACTATGCTGGATTCAATACAATTATTTTGCTGCTGGCAACTATAGGAATATGGACTCATTGGATTATAGATTTGTTAACAGTTTATACTCGGCCTTTATACCCTTATAATAAGAGGCAATATTCATTGTTCTTTCATAACCGTAAAGAAAAATATTATGGGGAGATGATAATAACCACTCTGTCTTTTATACTGTTTATGGCAGTCTATTTGATGTAAGAATAGTATGCACCCGCCGGGATTTGAACCCGGATCGCTGCCTTGGAAGGGCAGAATCTTAGCCATTGGACCACAGGTGCACTTATAATAGAGTGATAATTTCCTTTTATAAATATTAGTCTTTCCAGCCTTTCATAGTTCTATCTTCTTTCTTTTTGTATGCCTCTATCATAGTAATTATTATTTGAGCAGTATCATCAGCGCTTATAAGAGTGGTATTAATCACTATGTCATACTTTGTCCTCTCATGTATATCCAACCCATAAAACTTCTTGTATCTTTTAGCGTCATTATCATTCCTTTTCCTTATTAGTTCTACAGCGTCTTCCACAGAATCTATGCTTTCTGTGCTCCTGCTATCTTCCACTATTCTTCTAGCCGCTTCTTTCTCGTCGCAATGCAGGTATACTTTTAGGCTGTGTGGTATAAAATGAAATCCAAGCCTGCTTACTATTATTATGTTGTCCATGGTGCTTCCAAGCTCTTCTTGGTATTCGTCAACCTGGTTGTCTGTTATAGGATTCTGTATTATCTTGCTTGTAAGCTCTTCTATGCCTATCCCTTCTTTTAGTGCAATTTCTCTTAGCAATTCTCCGAAAGAATAATATTTGTAATTAACCTTTTTTGACAGTATCCTGCCTACAGTGTCTTTGCCTGCTCCAGGAGTTCCTCCTATTGTTATTATCATTCCTTCTCCCCCAATAGCGATTCCAGTATTATTCCAAATGCCGGCCTTGTTATTAGCACGCCTATAGTGACTCCTATCATTGTTGTTAATGCAAATCCTCTTAGCATTCCAGCACCGGCAGTCATTAGAGGTATCATAGCTGCCATCGTAGTAAAGTATGCTCCCATTATGATAAAGAATGCTGCTCTTATCCTGTCTTTCCAGCTCCTATGCTTCTTCTGGTCCTTTCTCATGGCCTCATCGGTAATAACTATCTGGTCGTCCACACCTGTTCCTATAGCCACTATTATTCCTGCGATGCTTGCTAAGTCGAGATTCCATGATATTAGTGCAGCAACTCCAAGGATAAGTACTACTTCTGTTACTGCTATTGATATTATGGGTATCGATATTATTATCCTACGGTATATTAGGCTTAATACTGTTACTACTGCGATTATTGCAGTCAGTCCTACTATTAGGCTGTTCCTTACAAATTCTGCTCCCAAGCTCGGGCTTATAGTATCAACTCTTACTATCTCCAGTTCTACCGGCAAACTGCCTGTTTCCATAACAGTTTGTAATGCCCTCATTTCAGATAGAGCATTTTGTATGGCATCCTGTCTCGTATTACCGCTTCCGCTCCCTGATATTAGTATGCTAGTTTCAGCCCTTCCTCTAAGGCCCGAGCTTATCCTGAGTTCTGAGAATACCTCTCCGTCTAGTATTAATGATAAGTTTTCTGAAAGATAGCTTCCTCCAAAACCGTCAGATATCACTGCCAGGTCTCTTGTGGCATCGGCCTGTCTTTGGGCCGCTTCTGTGCTTAGTGATATTTCAAATCTGAATCCGCACGTCCATCCTAAAGCAGTTTCCCTGCAACCAGCCTGAGGGTCTATTCCTGAGCATTGCGCACTCCTGCATATGTATCTAATATCATTTTCTCCTCCTGTAAACACTGTAGTATCTCCTATTCTTGCCTCGAATTCTCCTTGCTGTTCTAACAGTCTGGCGATATCCTGGTTGTTTATTCCTGCAAGTTCCACTAGGATGTATTGGTCTCCTGCAAGGTCTGTGCTCGGCCTTACTACTATGTCTGATAATCCGAATACGTTTAGTCTTTCCCTAATATTGTCTACTAATGACTCGTATACTTCAGGGTCGGCTCTTTCCTGCAATGCTATTAGTACTCTTGTACCTCCTGCGAGTTCTATGCCGAGTCTTATGTTGTTAGTTGCTACAGGCCCTACTCCGAGTCCAATCTCTTCATATCCTATAGGTACTCTCTCTTCTATTATGATAGTCTCATTCTGTTCTTCGTCAAAGACCTCTTCTTGTGTTATCCTTTCTAATATTATCCTGTAACTATTCTCTTCAGGCCATAATACGCTTCCTCTCTTAGTATGCAATGTGACTGTATCCCCTTCGGATAATATGGATATCGTTTCATGATAGTCCTGTTCGCTTCTTATCTGGTATGATATGCCTTCATGTACCATCCTTACTATTCTTTCTTTTGCTATAGGCCTTGTTTCAGGATCCAATACTGGTATTCCTGCCATCATTGCAGGGCTGTCCCTCTCTACTTCTGTTATTGCAGCTGCGTTAATCCATGGTACCGGGCTTATTAGGAGTAATGCTATGAATAGTGATACTAGCATTATGATTACTCTGGTATTCCTTATTATCTTTGCTAGTTTTTGTGTTGGTTTCATCTTGCCCTAACACCTTCTTTTTTCTGTACGTATTTTATTAGTATAGGAGCATTGAACAGCCACGTATTTATGAGGTCAAACACTATTCCTATAGTGAGTATGAGCATTATTTCTTTTATCATTGGGCTCTGGCTTACTATAAATCCTGTAATTGTGGCTGCTAGGCTTGTAATGCTCATAGTGAGTCCTGTCCTAAGGCCTGCTATTGCTCTTTCATGAACTTCCTGTCCTTTTGTTTTGAGCACTCTAGTAGTCAATACTATGTCAGTGTCCACGCTGTATCCTAATAGCATTAATAGTGCTGCGAGTCCCCCCGTGCTTAGTGCTATTCCGAATATATTGGTTATGAATACTGTTTCTACTATGGTGGCAGCAGCGGCAAACACGACGTAAATGCTGGGTAGTGGTTGCCTGAATATTATGAATACTGCTACTCCCATTAGTATAAATGCTATTATTAGTGCTCTTATGGCATCCCTAAAAAATGATGCTCCAAGCGTTTGTCCTATAAGACTGACATTTACCTGCGCTATGCCCAATGATTCTAGTTCTTCTGTTAACTGTGATATTAGTTCTCTGTCCTGTACCCTGCTTTCTATAGTGTATTCTATTCTAGTGCCAGTATCTATGCTTCTTACGAGCACAGTGTCTCCTAGTATGTTTTCTGCTATTCCTGCTAATTGTTGCTTTGTTATTTCTTGAGGTGCTGAGAAAGAAAACGAGACTCCTCCTGACAAGGTAATGTCTTTTTCTATGAATTCTCCTGTAGTAACCTGCTTGTATATTAGGAAGCTTAGTGATATTATGAATAGCAATAATACAAAGTACATTGCCTTGAATGCAACCTTCTTGTATGCATTGTAGAATGGAAGTGCTCTTTCTTTCTCCTGTGGTAAAACCATTTATACTACCCTAAAAATACCCCTCACTATCATATTAGTATCAAAAGACCATTTATATGTTTTCCGTGATGCATTATTATCATCTTAGTCTTATAGCGTCCAGATTTCTAGGAGCGCTTGTTTCTATCCTGTAAGTCTTGTATATTCCTGATGCTAAGTCGAGACACCTGCTCTGTTCACCGTGGCATAACATTATTCGTTTAGGTCTAGGATCGCATTTTGCTACGAAGTTCATCAGCTGTTTCCTGTCACTGTGTCCTGAGAATCCTTCGAATGTCGCTATCTCGCATCTTAAATGCAAAACTTCTTGTCCGTGACCATTCCCGAATACAAACTCTCTTTCTCCTCTTTGTATCCTCTTTCCGAGGCTTCCTTCCCCCTGATAGCTAACGAATATTAGTGCGTTCTTACTGTATCCTCCTAGCTGCTTTAGGTATTCTACGCTCGGCCCTCCTGTTAGCATTCCTGAAGTAGCGAGTATAACGCATGCTCCTTCTTCTTCTACTATCTCTTTTCTTTCCTTGCTGCTACCAACTTTTTTTAGTAATGGGTTTTCGAAAGGATTATCGTCTTTCTGGAATATTCTTTTTCTTATCCTGCTGTTTAGGAATTCGGGATATGCAGTGTGTATTGCAGTGACATCCCATACCATCCCATCAACATATATTGGTATTTCTTGTAGTCTGCCATCCCTTATCACCTCTTCTATGACTACCATTATTTCTTGCGCTCTTCCAGTACCAAGTACTGGCAAGAGCATTTTGCCCCCTCTTTCTATGACTTCCCTTATCTTTTCTATTAGCTGGTCATCATTGTCCTCTCTTCCTATGAGGACATTGTCTTTCCCTCCATAAGTAGCTTCTAGTATCATGCTTTCTACTCGTGGAAATTTTGTTGCCGCCTGGTCAAGTACTGCTGTCTTGCCGTATTTTATGTCCGCAGTGTATAATAGGTTGTGCAGTCCGTTACCTATATGCAGGTGGACCATTGAGCTTCCAAGAGTATGACCTGCATTATAAAGCGTTATTCTAATGTCAGGAGTAATGTCTGATACTTCCTCATAGTCTAGTGTTATGGTGTGTTTTACCATTTCTTTTACATGTTCTATCTCATATAATGGGTCTTTTCTGTCTTGCCTGGATATTTTTAGTGCGTCTATTAACAATAATGCTGAAGTGTCCCTTGTAGGCTCTGTACAGTAGACTGGTCCTTTGTATCCCATTTTATAGAGATATGGTATGAATCCGCAATGGTCAAGGTGTGCGTGACTTAGGACTATAGCATCAAGCTCTTCTATCCTAAATTCTGGGCTTTCGAGCATCGGGTATGGGTCCTGGCTGTTCGATATATCTATACCACAGTCCAATAATACTCTTGATTCTTCTGTTTGCAAGAATAAGCAGCTCCTTCCTACATGCCTACCCGCTCCGAGGTATGTTACTCTTACCCATTCTGCTTTCCTCTCTCTTATCCACCCATCATATATTCTCTGTCCTTGCTTATGCAAGAATTTTCTTCTGTATTCTGATTCCTGAAACAATATTCCTCTAATACTGTCTATTATAGTGCTCTTCTGGCTGGGCTTCCTTCTGACTTGAGGAACCCATAATGTCTTCTTTTTTATCTCCTGCAATAATTCTCCGCCCTTGCCTATTACCATTCCTGGCTTGTCAGCTTCTATTATTACTATGCTTCTTTGCGGATCGAATAGTATTTGTCCTACTTCCACTTCTTCAGGGATAGTCTTTCTTATTATCTCCTCTGCCTTTTCCATGTCCATTGTTATGCTTGGGTCAGGCCTTAATTCGACTCTTTTCTTGAATGACTGTACCAGTTTTTTTATGTCCGGGACAGCGTTAAACAGATAGTCCTTATTTTTTGTGTAGAATACTATGTTTGATGCTTCGAAAGCTGCATCGCTTATTTCGGGATTGTCAAGCTGGCTTATCATTTCTTTGAGTATGCGTGTCATTATTATCCTCCTTTCATATAGAATCTGGTTCTGCTCCTATTTGTTTCAACTCCAGAATATAATTGTTTTATAGTGTAATCTTCTTTTCTATCATCCTGGTATCTTTCGTCTCTGATACTACTATCATGTCTATGCCGTTTCCTGACATTGCATCCCTCTTTAGTGCTGCCATTAGAGCTTTTTCAGCTAGTTCTACTGCCTTTTCCTCTTCCATGCCATTCTCGTATAATGATTCTAGGACTCCGAATGCGAATACGCTGCCACTTCCTGAACTTACGAAATCCTCTATTTCAGATAAGCTTCCGTCAGCAAACAGGTCATATAGGTGTTTTCCACTGTCATCCACCCCTCCTACTAGGAAGTGTGATACTCCCGGTATCAGGCTCATCTTCCTAATGTTCTGGTATACCATCCCCGATAGGAGGTTTGCTACTTCTTTAACTGTCATACTCCTTTGAGTTCTTAGCTCTTTTAATGCAAGCTCAGCCCTTAACAGCTTTACTAACAATTGTATGTCTGAAACGGTGCCTGCTATAGATACTGCTATCTTGTCTGTTATCTTATGCACTTTTAGTGCTCTTTTATCGGCTATCATGCTTCCTGCAGTAGCCCTCTTGTCTGCCGCTAGTACGACTCCGTCCTTATATATTACTCCTACCGTTGTAGTTCCTGTTTTTAGCATGTGCTGCGCGTCAAGCATATTATTTCCACCCGCAATCTTTTTTCCTAACTTCCCTTTCGAAGCCTGTTAAGAATTTATGATAGGATGACCTGTTTTATTATATAAAGCTTTTGTAGAATATGGCTCTGTAGAAAA
>JBLKOQ010000029.1:0-13991 GCA_047602885.1 Candidatus Woesearchaeota archaeon
AGGAATAATGCTTCTGCTCTGGAGATGTCAGCTAACCAGATGGAAACACAATGCAATTTTGTATGTGCTTCTGAGAGAGGCACTCTTAAAAGCACTACTATTAATATGCCTTCAGAAAGCATCATCACAGTATCAGGCAATGTCATTTGTCTGGAACTCAGAAATGACAGGATATGCAGAATGTGCGATTGCGAGTTAGAGCCAAGAACCAATCCTGTACTAAATCTTACGGGAGCTAGCAGAATGTTCATAAGCCACCCCTATAAGTGCTACTTTCATAGGATTCCACCAGTAGAAGTGTATTGTATGGGATAATTATATAAAGATAGTGCTCTAAAAAGATTATTATGTTATCTAATAACAAGGGTAATATTGCTGCTCTGATAATAGTCAGCATTATAATAATTGCTGCTATAGGGGTGTTTACAGTCAATACGTATACTACTTATTTATTGTCGCAAAGAGAACAGCAATATTTTAGTCGTGCAGGAGACTTCCTAACTGAGTCTCTCCAGAAGTCAATATACTATCTTATGCAAAGAGGATATAATAATACTAGAGAGGTTGATGTTGGAGAATTGTGGTATTGTAATGCTGCTATTCCTCCTGACATACAAGAAGTGAATGACAGCCTCCATATTATAGTGTCTGAAGAGTTGGCATCATTGGTTTCATTCCTTGAAGAGTTTGATATAGGAGCTACTAATCCTAGTGTAAGGACTTTCTTGGACGATGATATGAGTGTATTGGCAGATAATAATGTTGATATCGAGATTACCGATTTTAGGATTAGCAGGGAGTCTGATGACGGTCTCCAGACTATAAGGCTTGACAGGAATTACTCCTATGATTATTCTACTTGGAGAATGTTGTATATACTGAATGAGTGGATTAGTTGTGATGCTGGGAATCTTTCAGGAGAATTATATGCTGCTCTCAATCATGAGAAGCACTGTCTGTTTGACAGTTGCTGTTGTGAACAGGCTCAGAACATAGCTTCCTGGAGGAACCGATTAGAGTCTGATTATGGGGTTAAGCAAAGTGATATTGTTCCTGTAGCACAAAAAGTTGTTGATAGGCTCAACTCAATGTTTGATGGTGCCGAGAGTTGTGAGGAAGCCGCAATACACAGCCCAACAGGAGAATCAGGCATTACATGTTCTTATGAAACCGAGATTATTACTAGGAATGAGGTTAGGACTAAGACCGTTCCTAATAATTGTGAGGGTGCTTATAGTTGTACTTTTAATCGGCTTGGTAGTCCTGCCCAATTATATTCTCATGGTCAAGGAATAAACCATTGTGAGACTCACAGGACTCCTATCCCTACTAGTAGCTATATAACTCCTGGTACTCCACCTCCAGCTTCTGGAGGCGGAAGTGCAGGATCAGATGTCAATTATTATAGGATTGCTATAGACAAGATAGTAAGCCTGGAAGTTACTGTTAGGTGTACTGATACCAGTTCTTATGTGCATGTTGATAATCGTTTCATGCCTTTAGAGTCAAAGATAGTAGTGGAAGCTCATGTGGAAAACCAGTGTAATATTGATGCTCCTAGCGGCAGACCATCTACGAGTTATGCGGGTTATGAGTGTCTTACTACAGGAGGGGGCTCTGCGGGCGGACCTGCATGTTATCAGGAATGTACAGCTCCCATTCCACCAGGCATGGATAGATGTGAAGGAGATAAGGTCCTAACAGCAATATGTGATGGGGAACAACCTAGGTTTGAGTATGTTGATTGTGATGAATTCTTGTGCGGAAGAAGAGACCTCTCTTGCTGTGGACAGTATACTCTAGAGGCCATTACGACTTGTGTTGATGGCGTCTGCATAGTTCTAGGTTATGAGTATGATGGACAAGAGTATGATGACTGTGATGACTTCTTTGCTCAGAATGAAGATATCTCTCCTGACATCTGTATTCCTGATGATAATGATAACGATAATGGTAATGATAATGGTAATGATAATGATAATGGAAACAATAATGGCAATGGTAATGATAATGGTGGAACAGATCCCGGACCTGACCCAACTCCCGATCCTGACCCTGCACCAGACCCAGACCCACCTCCAGAACCTGAAAATCCCTGCATAGATGTTCCTGACGGACAAAGCGTATCAGGATGTACTGGTTCTGCAGGCGCTTGTAAGGTTAATCTGTGCATGGATGAAGAATGCGTTGTTGCAAATGCAGTTGAGGATACTCCTTGTACTCCAACAGGAGTGGACACCCAGTGTAATAAAGGACTCTGCAATAATGAAGGCCAATGCATAGCGCACCCTGATATGCAAAAAGTCAACAATAATTTTAAGTGTGGAGAAACTACTAAGAATGAGGGGTGCAGTATAGACATTAGTACCTGTCAGTTGATGCCTAGCGGTATCGCAGAGTGTAGCTATTCTACTACTACTAATATGCCTGCCACTACAGTGTGCAGGCCTAGGTCTAATCCTAGTGGTAATCCTTGCGCCGTATATTGTGATGGTCAGGGAGCATGTCAGCCAAACATTCCACTGCCGCAATGTGAGGCTACAGCTTATTGTGGTTCATTTAGTCAACCAATCGAAGGATATTGCACTACACAAGGAATATGCGGTGTTAACGATGCTCATAATGATAATCGTGCCTGTACAGGTGAACTGCAGTGTTGTGTTTATATGGCACAGCGAGGATGTTTTACGTCTGAACAATGCCAAAATCAAGTGAAACCTCCCGATTAGTCTCATTATATCACAGGTAATATTATGATTAAAGGAGAAAGTGGTGTAGAAACAATCATATACGTTGCATTGTTCAGTGCTGCACTAATAACAGTATTATGGGCTGTACAAAGAATTAGTCCTATACAGCTAGAAATGCAAAGAGTTAATGAGGATATTGAGAGTATTGCTCTTCTTATAGGAGAGGCATGTAATAGTTATGAGTATAATAAGAGATACGAGCCTCGGACTAGTGCAGGATTATTGTCTTTTTACGACAACCATTATTGTGTTAATACTACGAGGTTAGGTCTTTGCAGTCCTACTAATTGTGATGTAGGATACCATAATATAGATTTGGAAGGCATTATTAATATTCGTATAATAAAATATCATGATGAGGGTGACATAGTATATGAGATACTGGGGGAGTAGGGCTAGCTATCAGGCTATTACTGCATTCTTTTTTGTAATAGTACTTGTAAGCGTGATACTCATACTAGTATCAAATAATATTATAGTAAGTCAGCAAAAGCTTGCTGTAATCAATCATAATCAGGATTATCTCAATTCTCGTATTGCTGTAGAAAGAATAATTTCTTGTCATGGTTCTCTGGATATAGAGTTTGGGAGTCTTGTAGAGGAATGCGAGTATGGGCCTTTCCTTAAATCTTACACTATAGAGATACTCCCTAGTGATAGTTGTGATTATCATATTGTAGAGAAAAATCCTAATCCAGGCGAGATAAGCCAGGCACTAGTCTATTTTGTTCCTGTGAGGATGGAAGAATCTCATATAGTATGCCTTGGCAGATTAACGGTGAGTGTCTGATGGGACTAATAGACAATCTTATAGGAGCAGTATTATTATTGTCATTAGTGATTATTAGCACTCTGATTATAGCGATTAATGCGAATCAGGATATGATAGCAGACCTTAATTTTAAGAGGATGAGTAATATTCAGGAGAAACACCAAATGTCACTAAATACTCTTATGGCACTGACTGAACCGACTTCTGGGCAGAGTTATGGAAGATTACTGTCACGAAGCCTTGTTAACAGGGATGATGTTATAATGATAGGGGATAATGCTTTTAATGTTACAAGGAAGATTAATAGGGGTCTTGATATCGTCTATGGGCCTGACAACTGGTATTATGAGGTCTTTCCTGTAATATCAGATATTAGGATAGTGTTCGTATTGGACGGTACGTCCAGTATCGACAACGAGAGAGAAATCTTAGAAGAGAATATTGGAATGATTATAAGCAGCGTTAATGATAGTTTGCATATCACATTTGGAGATAGCGTGCCGAGTCTTGCTTTCAGAGTCTATATAACAACTGAGGACGATCACAAATGTGCTTATTTTAACTCTCTTGTCATAGAAGGCTTTGAAGGATGCTTTAACGTACGAAAAAGTGACATGTATGCTGATTATGATGGTATAGTATATCCTATGCCTTCATCTGTTATGGGAGGAAGCATAGGAAACACTTTTTATAATGAGGACACATTATATAGGGGAGACTGGATGGGAGGCCTTGTATATGCTACTAATGACACTATAGGATTATTGTCTGATCCTGATGATTCTATAGTAATTATGTTTCCTATGACTGATGAGATGACTACAGGCTCTGTTCCTAACGAATGTTACTCTCAAGGCGAGCCTTTATACAGTGGAAGTTCAGATGAAGAATTGTATGAAGGAATAGTAAATATTAATGCGGGTATATGCGCATTTTGTTTGGAAGAATGTCCTAATACTCGTTCGGAACACCAGTTTGAAGCAGGAATGGAGATACTCTCCTCCCTACAATCGGGATTGTCACATTACAGAGTGCTTGGAGTATTCTCTCTGGACTGCGAAACAGAGTATGGTCTATCATGGAATGATATTACTACTGCAGATATATTTAATTACATTAATGATAATTTTGGAACTGATCGTCCTAGTGATGGTAGTAATTGGTGCGAACTGGATTCATGTAGGGGATGTGACTCTAGCCCTGACGATAATACCATGATATGCTGGAGGTCATCATGCGTTGATGATACTATAGAACAGCTAAGACTATTGTCTGAAGGTTACGTAAAGGATATTATATACCTCGATGTTATTGAAGATATTCCAACTGAGATAGTATATAACGTGCGTAGCATTATTTCAGGACAGGCAAGAACGGGCGGTGTAAGAAGAGATGATGCTGAACGTTATGTAGTAAGCTATGAACTATTGCTTCCTGGAAATATCATATTCCCATATATGGTATGGGTCTATGAGGACAGGGTTTTTGACGAGAGCCTTCCTGAACTGAGAAGCATAGAGGTTATCCCGGACAGTGTTTATAGCGGTCAACAACCAACTGTTAGAATGGAGGTTTTTGATAGCAGCGGTATAAGCACTGTAAGAGTATTTGTTGAAGGCGAAGAGTATATTCTTATTGTTAATAACGGCTATTATGAGGCTGTAATAGATACTCTTGGATTTGAGGAGGGCTATTATGATATAGAATATGTTATAGTAGACATACTGGGCAATACTCTTGAAGGAACCGAAACAGATGCTTTTGAAGTGGACAACAGCCTGGCTCCCGAGCCGGAAGATGTTGTTTTAGTGTTTAATCGTGAGTCTTATGTGATAGAACATGATGCGATTGCTACTCTTACTTTTGATTCTGTAGTGGATATTAGCAGTGTTACTATTATTATTACTGATGAGGATGGAAATACTATTCATATCTTGCTTATGAATCCGACAAGCCCATCATACTATCAATACGCTCAGAGTTTTAATGTACTGCATGAGACGGGAGTATTCTATGGGACTATCATCATTACGGATGTCTTGGGACGGGAACACGTTCATAATAATATTAGAAGTTATGAGGTTATAGATACTATACCTTGTGATAGTAATGCTAACTGTCTAGCGGTTACTGGTATGGACTATTGTGTGGGTGTTGAAAAAGACAATTATTATTGCTCTTCAACTAGAGCGGGTGAAGGAGAGTATACTACTGAGAAGGATAATTGTCAGTTAGGACTGGCTTATGATACTACGACTACAGAATGTTATAATCCTCAGGGCATATATCATATAGCTCTATTGCCATTCCGTTTTGCAGACAATAATAACGGTAGAAATGAATTCCTTAATTTTGCGAATAGGGGGATTGACAGGATTATGCAAGACTCTCCTTTAAGTGACTGTGATCCTGATAAGTTAGACGATAGTGTTAGATTCCTTATTTCTCAGGACATGAATTGTGTAAGAAATAGAGGTCAATGCAACACTCTTTTAATGACAAATACCAATACAATCATTAATTGCATGAAAAGCATGAGGGATTGTGCAAGGGAAGAGTTTGGTCCAATAGTAGACGAATGGCATGTTTTATCCAGGAATAATGATGGGTGGGAATTTCAGGGAGTGGCACATCTTGGCCATAGAACATCGCTTACATCATTATACTATTATAATCGTCCAGGTTTTAACCATATAGATTATGATATTAATGTCTTGCTCCACGAGATAGGTCATGGTTGGAACCTAAGCCATATAGACATATCAAATATTGGGAGTCAACCAGCTAATGCTTGCCAGCCACCAAATGCTGCTGATTGCCAGAAAGATGATGATGTGAAAAAATTCTTTTACATGAACTATTATAATATTCTCAATAAGAGATACGGAACTGCGGGTTATAACTATATTAAGACAAATAGAGATGCTGGTTTGGGAGAGGTGATGGAAATATGCGTGTAACTATTATTGTATTATTGGCTTTGTTTCTAATCGTTATGTCATCGGCTAATGCTAGAGCAGAATATATTGATGTCATAACCATTATAGGAAGCATTGACAGGAACGGAACACTCTATGATTATTCTTTATATCATGGAATGGGAGAATCTTCAAGTTCTCATGAGGATAGTTGGGAGAACATGTTTAAGTTCTCAACTTATGATTCGGAATGGAACATTCTAAGAGAGATTAATAGGGGGTTTTCTTACTACCTGTCTTTTGGGGGAGTAATGGATATGGTTCCTTTTCAGTTAAATCTTCCTTCATCTGATGTCAATTATATTGCTGTCCTCAAGGATGACAGTATAGTATATGTTATAAACTTTCATGAGTATGTATGTGCAGGGCTATGTGATGGATGCGATGCTTTGGATATTAAATGCGATCCTAATGGTATAATAGTTGATCCTCCTCTGCCCCCTCCCCCCGTGATTGTTGATGATGAGCCTGACATGAACATTGTTCTTGTAGCATCGATATTCTTGGTGTTCTTTTTGGCAATTGTATTTATAGGAGTATGGAGGGGTAAACATGGGTCCAAAAATGATTGATTATGCAAAATATCTTTCCTTAATCATTGTAGGGCTTAGCATACTCATATTCTTGTCCAATATTTTTCCTTATGTGTATTTTTTTAGGATTGACAACAGGTTATTGTGGCATGATACTTATAGGATGCTCTTTAGCATTATGATATTCTTTCTAGTCATCCATTTTAGCAGAAAATCGTCTTCTTACTCTTGATTCGACGTGAGCAGCTCCTATTGCTATTCCTGTAAGCATTATAGGCAGCAACACTTCTCCTACTCCCGGTAATCCTTTGGCGCATAACTGGCACATTATCATCATCCCCTTTTATTTTATGCTATCCTCCCCGGGTCGATATCGTCAAAATCATCTTCTCCGAAGGGCAGTTCAAACTTCTTTTTTAGTATATGATTGTGTTCTTTTAATACTTTTATTTCTATCCTGTATAGGTCTATTATTGCTGACCATCTCTCGTTCATCAGGCTTAGCTGTCTTTCTATTCTTTCAAATCTTTCTGTGCTCTCATTTGCCTTTTCTAAGTTGGCTGTTAATAGCGTCTGGCTCTCTGCAATGTTGTCAAATAGTTCTTTCATTATTTTCTGGTTCTTCTTGTCTATGACATCCAGCCTATTATTTATGCTTTCTGTCATAGCAGAATGATCCTTTCTTAACTCACCCTTTAGAGAGCGGATCTCTCCAGAAACGACTGTTTTCATGCTTTTTTCCACACCTTCTATTCTGGCATTTATGCTCTCTGTCATAGCAGTATGATCCTTTCTTAACTCACCCTTTAGAGACTGTACTTCTCCTGATATGACTGTTTTTATGTTGCTGTTCACTTCTTTTTCGGTCTGTTTTATCTGCTCGTATAAGTATGCCAGTTTCTTGTCTATCATCTTTATGGCTCTTGCTATTGAGAGGTCGAAGTCTTTTCCTCCAGTATTAAGCCTCTGATTTATTGACTCTATAGTGGTAGCAAGTATTGACATCTCTTCTCTTAGCTTTGCATCCTTTTGCGTTGAGCCTTTCAAAAAGTCCATGATGCATATTCATCCATACTCATTTTTAAACATTTGGAATAAAATTACCTGTAAGTGACTAAAAATGGACTAATATTTATATAGGGCGTGTTATTAATTATATTTGGTCTGAGCATGGAGAAAGATAATATTATTAATATTGATTCTGAAGAGTATAATACTTACATATCCTCTCCAGGCATGACAACGGCTTACCAAGAGCTATTATTGCATAAGAATTATGACAGGATTAGGATAAAAACCCCATTGCTCACCAAAGAATATGATAAGGACCATAATCTTATCTCTGTAGAGCCTTTCTTTGTCGATGTAAGACTAACTCCTCCTCCTTTTGACTCATCTCTTATGGAAGAGTATCCTCTTAGGACAGGAGCTATAGTGTCAATAATTAAGAGCTCTCAGGATATTACTCCTACTTACCATATTAACATGCCCGAGATGCAATTGAGTTTCAAGGACCTGATAGCATTAAAAGAAGAGTATTATGGTTTTATGAAGACCGGTAATACCAATAACATATATATCAAGAGGTGGTATCTCGAGTTCGGAATACTCGAGCATCTATTTTTTGATGATAATGTGCTTGAAATAAATATTAATCCTCCTGCATATAAGACTCCTATTAGGATAGTTCATTCCAAGCATCAGGAATGCAAATCTAACATATATCCTAGCGATGAACTGTTAAACTATTTGTCTACTCGGCTTAAGATTAGTACTGGTAGACCTTTAAATCGCGCTCAGACACAGCTTGACGGCGAGATATCTATAGAGAATCAGAGGGCGAGAGTAGCTGCTATTATCGAGCCTTTCTCGGTGTTTGGTACGGGTTTTAGCATTAGAAAGCATAGGGAGCAGCCGTGGACACTGCCGTTATTCATGAGCAACAATACTGTAAACGAGTGGTTTGCAGGACTCATGAGTTTTATGATAACACATGGAAGGACATTTCTTACTGCGGGTCCTAGGGGATCAGGAAAGACCTCTCTTTTAGGATCTTTGATACTAGAAATACTGCCTAAATACAGGATTATCACTATAGAGGATACCCAAGAGCTGCCAATAAAATATTATAGGAGCATGGGCTATGACATCCTTCCGTTAAAGGTTAGGAGCGCTCTACTCCAGGAAGGATTGGAGATGCCTTTTGATACTGGTCTTAGGACTAGTCTTAGGCTTGGAGATTCTGCTCTGATCATAGGGGAGGTTAGGAGCAAGGAGGCTTCAGTACTCTACGAGGCTATGAGAATCGGTGCTATGAGCAATACTGTGGGAGGCACTATTCACGCTGACAATCCTTATGGTGTATATGACAGGGTTGTTAATGATCTTGGAGTGCCTAAAGGCTCTTTCAAAGCCACCGATATTATCATTATACAAAAACTCATTAAAAGTCCTACAGGCCTTGGGAGGGAGAGACGCGTAGTTTCTGTAACTGAGGTATTAAAGCACTGGGACAACGAGCCTGTATTCCAGGACTTATTATTGTATAATCCCAATAAGGACGCTTTAGAACCCACAAAATTCCTTTTGGAGGGTAAAAGCGAGACTATCAATAATATTATGGCTAATACTAAAGGGTATGAGACTTACAATGACACTCTTAACGACATATACTTTAGGGGGATGGCTAAGAAGTCTCTCATATCTCTTGCCAACGGGAAGAATGATTTCTTGGAAGCATGGTATGTTGGAAGGGCTAATACATTATACGCCAATCTTTTCGAGACATATAATCCTTTAAAGTCAAGAAAGAACAGGGACAATTTTTTTAGGGAGTACAATAAGGAATTATCTGAGATTCTAAACCAAGGGAGAAAATGAATATCAATGACGTTTACGGGATAGGAGCCCTGGTTCCTATAGACTCTGTGAGGATAAAGTCTTGGGATGAGAAGCTTAGATTTGTAGAATTCCCTTATACTTCCAAAGAGGTAATATTCACTGCTCTAATAGTCTTTTTGACGTTCATAACATTCAACATCATAGTGAGTCCTTTCAGCGAGTTCATGTCTTATGTCTCGTTGTTTCTTGCTCTTGGCATTAGCATCATACTGCTCTTCTATCCTTTCAACATCTACTATTATAGTGTTATAGGAAAGTATAATGAGGAAATGCTATATGCTATTATGAGACTTTCCACCTATATTTCTATGAATACTTCTATAGAATACGCTTTTATCTCCGTTACTCCTGAAATTAAAGGGGTCTTGAAGAGGCAGTTCACCAGGATATGTGAGAAGATTGAGAGGAAAGAAGAAACAAGTCTCGGGGATGCTATGAAAGAATACATTCCAGTATGGAATGCTCATAATCCCATATTCGTTAAGTCCTTAAGACTGTTGCAAACTGCAAGCTATGCTGCTGAAGCTGACAGGGAAAAGATACTCTTAGAGGTTTCAGACACTCTTATATGGAATTATACTGTTATAGGCAAGAGGTATGCTGAGGAGCTTTCAGAAAAGGCTAAGAAGCTGATAATGCTCGGAGTATTATTTCCTATAATGATGCTTATGCTCCTGCCCATGATTACCATATTCATGCCCGAACTAGTAAATCCTAGCATGCTGGCATTCGTCTATATTGTACTGTTTCCTATGATTACTCTTATTATGTCATTAAACCTCGCGTCTAAGAGAATACAGGTATCCACCATTCATATTGAAGAGAGTGTTGATTATACGCCCATGAACCCTCTTATACCCGTAGTTTTGGGAATAATGGCATTCATAGTCTTCCTTATAGGATTGTACAGTGTCAGTATTATAGACGTGGATTCAGACAATTTTAGTGGGGATATTTTTACTATTATACCTGGATGGATAGCCCCTGCAGGACTCGCTATTGCTATCATAATATACAGCACTTTGTATACTCGCAGGTACAATGCATTATGGACAAAGATATACTCTATAGAACAAGATCTTCCTCATGTGCTTCAGAGCTTTACCACTTATCAGAAGCTTAATCTTCCTATGGAAAGAATAATTCCTGAAGTAATAGACGACTATAAGAATTTCGGTTTCGGAAATCACCCTGTAGTTAACGCTTTTGAGAGTATCGATAACAGTCTTAAGACCAGCAAGAAGAGTTTCGTAGAGCTTACCAAAGGTAACTTGAAAACGCTTATACCCTCTACTAAGGTTTCCAATATACTAGAGCAAATGGTATCTTTCTCCGAGATATCGCAGGAGAGCTCTGCTAAGGTTGCTGAGATGATAAGAAAACATACTCTGTCCATACATAAGCTGGACGATTATATGAAAACACTGCTTTCTGAGACTATAAGCCTGGTAAATATTACTACTACTATGCTTGCTCCCTTGCTTAGCGCGGCTGCAGTACTTATGTCAGTGGCAATAGTAAGGTCTATCTTTTTTATAGAGGAGCAGATGCTTAGGATAGGACAGGCTTTTGGAGTCGGAGACCTTAACTTGCAGCTAATAGAAGTCAGTAATATTATACCTCCACAGCTAATGCAGTTTATTATAGGAATATATCTCGTGCTGACTATAGGGGTGCTGACATTCTTTGCGAAAGTTATAAATATCGGAAATGACCGTTATACTCTCATGAAAGATTTGAGGAGTAATATGATAGGCTTCCTGATATATACTATAATATTGTTTGGCGGCTTTATACTAATAGACATATTTTTTACTGCTACTTTCGGATGATTGAATGTATAAGACTATAGAAATGACGATAGGACTAGTAATAGGACTGGCTGCTGCAGGTATAATAATATATTTTGTTATTAGGAGTTTGGGATAATGGAAGCTGTAGAGATTGCAATATATATTGGCATTGCTATTATTGCGGGGGGCGCTATTATTTATTTCCTCGCTGGAATGGAGCCTTCTACTCTCATATCTCCTATCAGGAAGATGCTGGGATTAGAAGAAGAGACTGTATCTTCAGCAAGGGTTCATTATACTGATTTTTATGCAAAGCTTTATGACGTATGGAGATCTTGCGGTTATGGATCCCATAATATGACAGTAGTATATAATGTGCATGGCACAAGCAGTATTAGTATGGAAGATGTTTTTCATCAGTATAAAGTGTTTAATTTGTGCAGGACCATGCAATCTCATACTTTTGATTGTGGGAGTGGACAGACTATAATGCTTGTTGATAATAATGATGATCCTCTTGACGAAGATGACTATGAAGACTTTTATTGGGATCTTCCTGCTACTATAATAGTTTCTTGTGACGATACTAATAGGAGATTGAAGGTGAGCACCTGATGGATAAGCCTATAGAGATTGCAATAATGCTTTTTGTAGCGTTAGCTGTGGGTATAGCGATATTGGCATTTGTTAATAACACTCTTGACAGTTCGAGAATGGCAATGCATAACCTCCTGGCATCACAGAGCCCTCTGGACGAGAAGATATTCCAGTCACCTACTATTACTGAGATGCAGGCTACAGCTTTGGTAATTTCATGCTATGAATCTAACAGAGGGCGGATTGCTGATGAGAGCGCATTATGCACTGTCTACAGGGTTAATAGTCCAGTGCCAGGAACCGTTTTTCCTGAAGGAACAATAGATAGTAGTCTTGGAGAATTCGAAGCAGTAAGACCGTCAGATGATTGCAGGGCTTTTTTTATAATATACAGGTCTTATGAGAATCGTGTAGTAGTAGAATGCTGACATTCATGGTTATTCTCCAGTATTTTGTCTTTTTATCCTATCAGCCAGATAATCCGAAAAGTATCCTTTATACCTTTCCTGCAGCGCTCCTATTTTGTAGTCATTTCCAGTAATGACTTTTCTGCACAATACACTCTTACAGTCACATTTCATCTCATAATCCGATGACTCTGCCATCGCATAGTCTATAGTAATCTCCTCTCCTTCCTCTATGTCTCTCATTGCAACTATCATGATGCTTCCTCTAATCCCACAGTTGGGGTTACAGTTATGGTTCAAATAGTCTGTATCCTCTACTTCCTCATTTAATGTAGCTGCAAAAAACTTATCATCGTCTACTTGTATCATATAATCGTATCCTTTATTGTATAAGTCGTCTGCTTGCGCAATGCCTATTATTCTTCCAGGCCCTCCATTATAGTTTATTATTATTTCTCCTTTTCTTATAGTTTGAGTAGCATAGAGTCCTGAGCCCATACTACTATTTCGTTTTTCTATCTTGGATGAGATGTACGATTTCATGACACGAATAGAATATTACTACAATATAATATTATGGTATTCATATGAATGACATAACAATTATATAGTAGGTTATGTAATCATATTATGTATGAAAAATGTAATATTGCTTCATGGTCGTGGCGCGAGTGCAGAGTCTATGATGTCATTTGCTGATGTACTGCCTAAAGCCAATTATATTGCTCTGCAAGCGCCTAACAATACGCGTGAATGGTATCCTCATTCTTTTCTCAATCCTTTAGAGGACAATGAGCCTCATATCACTAATGCTGTTAGTATGATAAAAGATGCTATTGGTCATTATGACAAGTCTACTGTTATTATACTGGGATTTTCTCAGGGAGCTTGCCTGGCATCAGAATATGCAATTCGCAATCCAGGCAGTTATGGGGGTATTATTATGCTTAGCGGCGGAATCATAGGAAATGAGATTAATGATGCTGTTGATATGAATAATACAAGAGTGTTTGTAGGCTGTAGTGATAACGACCCTTATATTCCGCTATGGAGAGTCAATGAAACCATAGCCTTTTTTGAGAAGTCCAATGCAACAGTATCTTCTCATATATACGTTGGAAGCAGCCATACTGTGACTGATGAAGAAATAAGTTGTATTAGGGATATTATCCTTGGAACTCTCTAGAAAAAGTGTGCGACAGCCGTCAGCTCTAGCGTTAATGAAAGTTAACGCTTGACGCTGATGCGCCGGGGGATGCC
>JBLKOQ010000030.1:0-13424 GCA_047602885.1 Candidatus Woesearchaeota archaeon
AAACAGATTCCTATCTCTAATAGAGACTTGGCTTATCAGCAAAGCTCTAACCAATTGCATATAAGTAAACACTGTCCCTTACCATAACCTTTTTAAACCCCCTGCTAATCCTCGAGAGCATAGGTGACTATTATGAATCACACGCTTATAGCAAAGCCTAACGACCTCATAACAAAACTGGCTGAGGAGCTTAAAAAGACGGATAATATTAAGGCTCCTGAATGGTCATATTATGTTAAGACAGGTCATGGGAAGGACAGACAACCCAGTCAGTATGACTGGTGGTACCTTAGGAGCGCTGCTATACTAAGAAAGGTAGCTCTTAGAGGCCCTATCGGTACAGAAAAACTAAGAACGCTTTATGGCAATAGGAAAGACAGGGGTTATAAGACAGAAAAATTCGTTAAGGCAGGCGGCTCTATCGTAAGAACCATCCTAAAACAGCTTGAGGCCGAAGGGCTATTAAAGCAGGACCAGAAGGGCGTTAGGAAAGGAAGGGTCATTACAGAAAAGGGAAGATCATTATTAATGAGCGTTGCGAAGTGATTATTATGACTAGGAATATTCAGCATCCGAAGAAGATGAGGCTAATGGCTAGAGGTAGGCAGACCAGGTGGGCCCCTTACTGGGTTATACCAAAAGTTTTTGGCCTTGGAAGAAGGCTTCATCCTTCTAGGATTACTGCTAATAAGAGGCATTGGAAGAGGCAAAGGATTAAGATATAACGTGATTATGCATGGTTAACGAGACTAGAACATATAATATTCCTCTAAGAAGAGAGTATATGAAAGCCCCTAAGTACAAGAGATCCAAGAGGGCTGTTAGTGCGGTCAGGCAGTTCTTGTCAAGGCATATGAAATCAGATAGCATTAGCATAAGCAAAGACCTAAATGAGCACATATGGGAGAAGGGCATTAAGAATCCCCCTCATCACGTCAAAGTAACTGCTGTCAAGGATAATGATGGTAAAGTAACTGTAGACTTGTCCGAAAAGAAGATGGGCAAGGCAGAAAGGCTAAGAGCTGAGAAAGAAAAGAAGTCTGTAGAAAAGGCTGACAAGGCTAAGAAGAAGAAGGAAGAAAAGCTTGAAGAGGAGATAGCAGAGTCCGAAAAGGAGCTTGAAGAGACTAAGGATAATGAATCGTCTAGCGAAAAATCAGAGGAGAAGCCTGAAGATAAGGAAACCAATGCGCCCAAGAAAGATGTTACTCCAGTAAAGAAAGATGAGCCTGAAACAATAGTTGACGAAAAGAAAAGCAACGTTCCTAAAGATAATAACGATAAAGAAGTTGTAAAGACTGAACCTGATAATAAGTAAATCATCTCCCATTATAGTCGCAAACATTATAAAGCATTCTCATACCCAATGGTAATGCTCGTCGGAATAGTAGGAAAGCCTAATTGTGGGAAAAGCACTTTTTTCAAAGCTCTTACTCTATCCGATATTCTTATAGCCAATTATCCTTTTGCTACTATCAAGCCCAATCATGGCATAGGATATGTATCGTTAGAGTGTGCCGACAAGTTCTTTAGCGTAAAATGCAATCCAAGATATGGTTTTTGTACCAATAATATTCGTTTTGTGCCTGTGGATATTATTGATGTTGCAGGACTGGTCCCTGGAGCTCATACTGGCAAGGGGATGGGAAACCAGTTCTTGGATGATTTGAGACAGGCAGATGTCCTTATCCATGTAATAGATATCTCCGGAAGGACTAATGATAAGGGAGAGCCTATAGTAGGAGGGTATGACCCTGCTAATGACATATTATTTCTTGAAGAGGAGCTTGACTATTGGTATCTTGGAATACTAAAGAAGGGTTGGGAGAAGTTTGCAAGAACAATATCTCATACCGGTAAGAAGCCTGAGGATGAGATAGCAAGACAATTGTCAGGACTAAAAGTTACTGTTGATGATGTTAAGGATGGCATCTCAGAGCTAAACTTGTCTAAAGAAGTAGTATCCTGGAATGACGAGTCTTTACTTGCTCTCTCAAGATTTTTGAGGATTAGGACTAAGCCTATGGTTATCGCGGCCAATAAGATTGATGTTAAGAGCAGTATTGACAATTATAAGAGGATAGTAGGACAGTTTCCTCACTTAACTATCGTTCCTGTATCTGCAGAGTCTGAATTGGCATTAAAAGAAGCTTCCAAGAACAATCTAATAAGTTATATGCCAGGAGATAATGCTTTTTTTATCAATAATCCTGATAATCTTAATAGTACTCAAACCAAGGCTTTAGAGTTTATCCAGACTAATATCATGAATACTAATGGAGGTACAAGAGTACAAGATACTATTAATACCGCAGTATTCAGCCTATTGGGATATATAGCTATTTTTCCTGGGAGTGTAGGAAAGCTTGGTGACAGTGAAGGTAACATATTGCCTGACTGTTTTTTGATGCCTCCTAATACTACCGCGCTAGATTTTGCGTATAAGCTCCATACTGATTTTGGCAAGAATTTTATTCGCGCTACTGACGTTAAGAAGAGGATTAGTGTAGGCAAAGAGCACCTTCTTAAGCACGGGGATGTTATCGAGATTCATTATAAGCACTAGAATGCATAGCTATTATTTTACTATGTTAATATTATGTCAGCACTAATTTTTTTACTAAAGATGTATTTTCATTAGACGTGCCTCCGTCTATTCTCCTAAGCCTTGTTTTAGGGCGCTGTTTTTTGGCTTTAGCCTTGAAATCAGTATCATATTCTATTATTATTCCATCCCTTGCAAATAATTCCTTGTTCTTTGCGTCCCTAATCTTTCTGTCCATAGCTTGATATTTTGCATGATACTCTGTAAGAGCATACTGGTTTTTTCCAGCCTGGTATTCTGCCATGTCCCTAATGCTTGACAGGTATATTATGTTTACTTTTACCCTTGTATCCCTTGATATGTCCAGTGCTAATGGCAGTCCTGATGTAAGCATGTTTCCTTCCATGCCCTTATATCTGCCCTCGCTAACTCTTCTGCGAAGCTTTTTGTAGTCATAATCGCTAAGCAATCCCCATATGTTCATTATCTTGGCTTTGCTGTCATGAGCAGTATTATACTTTTCTGCGTATTCTGTTATGAATCCTTTTCTTCCAGTATTATTGCCAATCATGCTTAACGTGTCTTCAAGCAATTCTATTTGTCTTCCTGATATGTCGCATGCTATGCTTAGTTCAGTGTTTCCTCTTATTCCTTGGTATAGGAATGGCTGTAATCCACCTGCTATTCCTACATGAATCCCTCCCTGCGGCATCGGATTGTTCTTGCAGAATTGCGCATAGTCAAGTTCGTTTGTAACAGGGTATATTGGCCTATCCTGCGGCTCCAATTCCTCTGCCATGTAGAATAGAGAATGCGTTTTCATGTCTTCTGGCTTTGAATATAATGATCTGAACATGTCATAGTCCATTGACAGTATGTTGTCCAGTCCCTTGTTTCTTATTACCATACACAATCACTGTGTAAGTACTACTTAGTAATTAAAAGTTTTATGTTATAGTATAGCTGTTATTTATAAACAACAGTGTTATTCACTGATTATGGCATTATCAAAGGGCAATGATAAGGTACTCCCAGGACTTTATAGGAATTATGAAACATTGATAATACGGGAAGAAGAGCATAACAAGGATTATGGGCACGAACCTAATAATAGGCCTATAGAAACACTACTGAACTGTTGTTTTATAAACTTGGATAAGCCTTCAGGCCCAACGTCTCATCAGGCTACAGACTATGCGAAAAAGATAATACAAAAGAAGAAGGCAGGCCATACAGGCACTTTGGATCCAAAGGTAACAGGAGTCTTGCCTATAGGCATAGGAAGGGCTGCTAAGCTCTCACAATTATTATTGCCTGCAGGAAAAGAATATGTGGGCATACTCCATTTGCACGAGAATGTGCCAGAAAAACTATTGGTTGAGGTCATAAAGAATTTTTTGGGTGATATCGACCAGCTGCCGCCCGTAAAGAGCGCTGTAAGAAGAAGATTGAGGGTTAGGAGAGTATACTATTTTGAGATATTGGAAAGGAAGGATAGGGACATACTGTTTAGAGTAGGAGTGCAGGCAGGAACATATATCAGGAAGTTATGCCATGATATCGGCATCAGTCTTGGATGCGGAGCAAACATGGGAGAGCTAAGACGCACTGTAGCAGGACCATTTACAGAATCCAATAGCGTAATACTCCATGATCTAAGAGATGCTTATGCATTGTATAAAGAAGATAATAACAGCAGTATCCTTAGACGATTCCTTATTCCCGTAGAAGAGAGTATATCCCACATTCCTAAAGCTTATGTGAGTGATGATGCTGTATGGAGCATATGTCATGGCTCTCCATTATATGTTCCTGGCGTTGTAAGAATAGATTCTGATGTTACTTTTCAAAAGCCCGCAGTTATGATGACTCTGAAAGGAGAACTTATAGGATTTGGAATTGCCAGGATGAACGCTTCTGATGTGGTTAAGAAGAACAAAGGAGTAGTATGCCAGACCGATTCCATAATAATGGAGTCGGAGCATTATCCCAAAATAGTATCATAGTATCATAATTATTCGAGTTTGGTTTGTGTCCAGAACTGGTATGCTTCAGGATTGGGAGCGTATTCTCCTACCATAAAGTATGGTCCTGAGACTCTTCCGAAATAAGAATTCTCGATATTAGTCCACCTGTCAGAACGTGCTATGTCAAATGAGCTCCAAGCCTCTCCTGCTATCTGTCTCCAAGCCGCTTTAGTAGCATCAAAATCCTGATGGGCAGTCTCTACTATAACATCATTGACGCCGTGCTTTTTCATAATCTTTGCAAACTCTCTTATAGGAGCATTGCCCTCTCCAGTGCTTAGGTGCTCGTCATGATATCCGAAATTATCTGTAATATGTACATGTCCTATTATTCCTTGTGATGCGAGCTCTTCCGCCTTTGATAAGAGCCATTGGTTGAATTCCTCATCACTTCCCTTATAGTATTTTCTCCAGATGTTTGCATGACCAATATCGAATGTTGCTTTTATATGGTCTTGTGCTATTTTCTTTGCTTGCTCTTCGCTCATGCTCTTTTTCTCTACGAGCATATCTGTCATCTTCTTTCTGGATTCAAGTACTATCCTTTTTAGCTCGTCAGGGTGTCCCCCGTATGATTCTGGAAATATGTTTTCTGGACTGATGTATAATGGCTTGTCCAATTGTCCTTGGGATCTCATCCTATTGCTTTTTTCCAAAGCATACATTCCTGCCCTTGCAAGAGTGTCAGCAGTCTTTCCTAGAGCATAGTCTTCTACCATCTCAAGGTTTTTTATTTGTTCTTCGCTCTGCATTGCCTCCTGCATATAGTTTGTTGAAACATCCCTAGAGTATTTTACTGATGCTTCCATCTTTCTTATGGCATCATCTACTATTTGTCTTGCATCAAATTCGTTTCGTTCTATAGCCCCACCAACGTACCTTCCTGCCATTGATAGTATCTGGTCTTTCCATATCTTCTTCTGGAAATCTGTCAGGCTGTCCCACTGCTCTTCCAAGAGTTCTTTGTCCTTGTATAATGCTTCTAAATCTTTCATCGTGGATTGTACATCTGATGCTTGTTGCTGTGACCATGCCTCTGCATTCCTCTTCCTCGATTCCAGCTGCGCAAAATATCTTGCTTGTTCGGGCTTTATATCCCTGCCTTGAGACTTAAAATATTCTACTACTCTATTAGCGTCGTCGTCATCGAATGCTTTCATCTTGAATTTTCGGGACTCAGGATCATATTTGGGTATAAAACTACCATAATTGTCTGTTTTTAATCTTCCATTCTCATCAATTTCCATTTCAGGCCAATAAAAATCCTGGTCTTTCCTGTATGCTGCTATCTCTCCTGTCTTCTTGTTTACGAGCATTACCATTGCCTTGTCAGCTTCATCTTCGTACTTGCTGAACTTATCATATTTTCCTGCAAGAGGTCGTTCATACTCCCCAGTATGTACCACTATAGCGCCTCCCCTAGTGACATCCGATGCAAAATCTACTGTTCTTTGTATCTCATGATATGCTGCTTCTCTTGCCTCGTCGCTAAAACCGTTCTGCTGGAGTCCTGAAAGATTGCCCACTCCTATGGAAGTGTGTGTTGACAGTTCTATCTGGTTTAATTGGGCGATATCCCTAATAGCTTCCCTGTGTTCTCGCCCATACATTTCCGGAGTTATGCTTCCGCGTCCTGCAAATCCTTTTCCTGTACCCGAGAATCCTAGTTCTACTTTTGCTGCTCCCTGAAATATTCTCTTTTTAAGGTTTTGTAGCTGATCTTCGAAAGGCGCTGCGGTTGTACCTATTTCACTCATCTCAAGTATTGGCTCTCCTCCTTCAACGCTTCCTATGGGACTGTATACTTCTCTGTCTAGTGATGAGAAATATTCTTGGGGCATCCTCCCAAAATATGGGTCTTTTCCTCTAAAGTATTCTGCCATTATATCATCTTTGTTTGTCATTAATATGCTGTCAATGCAAGGTTATGTTCTTTGTTTTTATAATTATTTTCTTTTATCACTTATATAGTCATCCTTCATAGTCCTCTTCTTTTCTTGGATAATATTAAAGTCTGTTTTTCTTCCCTGTTGTTTTTCAACGATTCTTGCCGGCCTACCTTCATATTCTCTCATGTTTATATTTGTTGGTGGCCTCTGATATTCTATCGTATTTCGCATTAATCCTTCATATGATAATGCTTGTATTGGCGCTCTATTCATGATATACTGTGTTTTTTCCATTAGCCTCCTTTCCCTCTCATTAAGCTTTGAAGCATATTCCTCTAGGAATCCTTTCTGGCTGTTAAAGAACCTGTGATAGTCTGACAGCCTCCTATAATCGTCCTGGCTTAGCCTTCCCTCCAGGAATTTTTCTGTTAGTCCTACTATCCTGTCATAGGTTACTTCTGAGACGACTCTTTGTTCCACATTAACATTTTCTGATTCTATCGTGTCATCTATCGACTCTGTCTTTTTTGGTTGTGGGCTTTGTGTTATTGGTTCTGTTGACGGTCTATTAATGGTGGTTCCTGACTGGCTTTGGCGCATCCTCGTACTTCTTATACTAGTATTGTTTTCTTCTACTTTTTTCTTTTCGAGTCTCTTTTTCCATCTGTTATCTGCCTTTTTTGGTATATTGGTTATTATCTTATCCTCTATATTGGACTTTTTAGTATGCTCTTTTATTTCAGGAATGTCACTGCTTACTTTCTTAGCTATCTTGGATAGTTTTTTTGGTATAATCTTCTTTTTATTGTTTCTTGATGATGCCTTCTTCTTTTTTGGAGTAGTTTTTTCTTTCGTTTTTTTCAATACTTTTCTTTTGCCCTTTGCAGTATCACTATCTCTCTTAATATCTTTCTTTTTGCCGATTTTTTGTCTTCCCATATCATCCTGTCATGAACCTGTGTGCCTTCTTGTATATCTTGAATGTTAATCCTGATCTTGGTAATACGTCTTTTTTGGCTTTTTCTTTATCCTGATTCTCTTGAGCCTTGCTCAATGCTTCTTTTTTCCCAGAAAAATCAAATAGCCCTCCTACTCCTAGGCTTCCAAACATTTCTTTGAACCCTCCCCATAAGTCTGTAAATATGCTGAAAGGATTGTCACTGCCTTCTATTCTTATTATCTCTTCTTTTTCTCTCTCTTCTATTTCTTTTTCCCTGTCTGTTCTCATATCCTCTCCTGCTTCTTTTAAGTATTCTTTTAGCTCGTCTCCCATGCTGTCTATTATTGCTGCTATGCTCTGGTCATGCTCTTTTATAAGGTCGAATGCCTGTTGTTCTCTTAGCCTCCTGTACAATTTTATGTCATCATCATTCATGACATAAGTCCTAATGGTCAGTTCCATTCTCCCATTGTGTGTAGGTCCCCTGTTTTGGTAGCCGTCAGTCATGTAAGTCAATGCAGGTGTAGTTACGAACTTGAAGTGTATGCTCATGCATCCCTTATATGTTTTTTTGCTGTCCATTATCCCGAATAATTCCAGTTCTAGTATTGCAGATTCAAATGATGATATTATGTCAGGACTATTTGCCATGCCTTGTTGTTGCGATAGTCTCCTAATGTTCATAAGGTATGGTTTTAGCCATTCGGCATACATCTTTATGGTAGTATAGAAATGCCTTAGTGATTTGAGCATGAACACTCTTCTTTGTTTCAATTCTAAGTATGTTCTGTATTTCCATATATAGTATTGTACTAGTTTTCTTTTTAGTACTTCTTTGACTTTGTCGTTGAATCCTTTAATATTGCCTACTGCCTCATCCACTTTTTGTGGAGCTCTAGAAGCTTCCTGTTCATAGTCTATTCCTTTCTTCTTGTGCATTCCATGCTCATTAATCTTTACTCTGAAGAATAGGTCGGGCAGTGTAGTGAAGCTAACCGTTTGTGCCATTCCGTATACGCTTGCAGGATTCTTGGCTCCTCCTTCTACAAGGTCTACCCATACTCCTTTAAGGGCATGGTCTGATGCTTTTGCATCGGGATTCTTGAATGAGTCATCATAGAATGATAGTCTCTCGTCTATTATCCTGAGTTCTCGCAATATTTGGGGCAGGTTTTTTACCATCTCTGATATTGTTCTCATGTATTGATTTGCTCTGTCTTGTTGTACTGCAAGCCTTTGTTCGCTATTACCAAACATGCTGCTTTGTACTGAGCTGCTGAATGTATCTATTAGTTTTTCCACGTTAGGTATTCCTGCCCCTCCATATCTCATCCAATGCAACAGCCAATAGTATGATTCTTCTACAAATTTCTTTTCGCTCTCGTATATCAGTTTTTGTGCTGCTATTGGCTTAGGGAATGGTGTGTATCCTGAATTAGGTGTTAATGTTAGCTGGTCTGTAGGATCGCCTGGTTTTAATATGATACTAGCGCCTCTTCCCATTCTTACAGTATCCCATCCCCATCCCTTATCACTGCTCCCAAAATACTCTACGGGATCGTCTATAGGATCCTTCTTTTTTTCTTCTTTCTTTTTCTTCTTGAATATCATCTTTTCTTCTCCAGTCTTATTATTGCAGTGTTTCCTATCCTCTTGTCTATTATGGTTTTTAGACCTTTAGCATTAATATATTCTGTTATTGTCTGTAATGCCTCGTTTATCTCATCCCTTTTCATATTCTTTGTTATTGATTGGAGCATTTTTACTTTTATTGCTTTCTTTTCTTTTAGCTGGTATGCTATCTCTTCCAATACGCTCTTAGTAAGCCCCTTCTTTCCTATCTGGAGTGTCATTATACCTTCATTTTTCGTCTTGATCCCCTCGTTATGCTATTTCCTAAACGCTCTCTTATCATTATGAAGCTGTCATGAGACTGCTTGAATTCATCGTATGATCCTAATGTTATATTATTATAGTCTTTTTTTCTTTTCATTTTTATTATGCAACCTCATATCCCCTTTATCGTCTAGCATTATAGTAATATTGTCTCCTCTCTTCCATCCTTTAGCCTCTATTATGGCTTTAGGCAGTGTGATTTTGTACTGACCGTTGCTGTCGTATTGGAGCTTAACCATTATATGCCTAAATTAATATCTATATATATAAATCTTTTCATAGCTTAATTTATGTATAATATTATGTATATAATACTATAAAAGTGTATTTAAGGAATAGATTACTCTACTTTTGTTATTTGGACGATATATCATTAGTTGATTATGGCATTATCAGGCAAATCAAGCATTATCTTGCCTGCACTAGTCCCTAAAGGACCTCTAGGACTGTATACTATCCTGTTCTTTACTTGCAGCCCGCTCTTCTGAACATCTTTAATGCTGCATTTTATTACTATAGGATCAATCTTGGCTAATTCTTCTGTCTTCTCGTCCATGTGCAATACTCTGTCTCCAGGCCTTGACTTTTCGGGAGGTTCAAGCAATACTATTATTTCTTTTCCGCCTTCCATATTAATAGTACCTGCTAGGAGCATACCGTTGCTCTCAACATCCCTTATCTTAGCAGGTTTAAGATTGTCTATAATGACAATTTTCCTTCCTTCCAAGTCGATTGGTTTATAATGCTCTTTGAGTCCTGTTACTATTTGGCGTTTTTCTTTGCCCATATCAAGGTCCAGCACATATAATGAGTCTGCATTAGGATGGTCGTTTGCCTTTGCTATTTTTGCGACCTTTAGGCTTAGCTTGTCGTAAGGGATAATTTCGTCATTCTCATTTTCAGTATTGCTCTTATTCTTTTGGCTTGCGCCATCAACTTCTAATCTTTTATATATTATCTTTGCATTGACCGTTAATGACTCGTTCTTTTGGAGTTTTGATAATTCGGATAGTATAATATTGACATCGTCATTCTTGCCTATGATCTCGCTGATATATGCTAGTGATACTCCGTATTGTACTGCTATCTTGTTTGCAGTATGAGGCATTATGCATTCCATGCTTGGAAGTGTCATTAGCGCGGCATAATATGCATTTCCTAGTATTATGCCAGGATCCTCTAGTGTCCAAGGCTTATTATCTTGTATATACTTGTTAATGGAATCTCCCATTTCCATGAAGGTTCTTACGGCTCTAGAATGTTCAAATACGCTTATATATTCCAAGAATTCTTTGTGCTTATCGAGTATTGCCTGGTGCAATCCTTCTGTTCTATCATCTAATACTGATTTTGTCTTCTTTTTTTCTATGAGGCTTCCTATACGGTAGTGCATGTTCATAATGTTAGAAATTAGTTCATGATTAATCCTGTTCTGGAATTCTTTGGGATTATAGTCTATATCATTAATGGTACTGTTTAGTTGTGATGCAATATAATATCTCATGAGGTCTGAATGAGTGTCTATAGTCATGTCATGCGCGAGTACGAATGTTCCCCTGCTCTTGCTCATCTTTTCTCCGTTATAGTTTAGGAATCCGTGGACTTGTATTTGTTCCGGCACTTTATAGCCTGAATGCATTAGTATTGCAGGCCAGAACAATAGGTGGAAGTACATTATGTCCTTTCCTATAATGTGTATTATGTGGCTGTCTTGCCACAAGTCCTTTTCTATTCCTGTCCTTTGTTTGTAATAGTCTAAGCTCGACAGGTATCCTATGGGAGCGTCGAGCCATACATAAAAATACTTATTTGTTTCACCTGGTATTTTGAATCCAAAGTATGGTCCGTCCCTAGTAATATCCCAGTCCTGTAATCCTTTGTCAATCCATGTATTGACATAGTTTCTAGTCTCTTTTTGTAATATTGCCTTGTTATGTATATAGTCTCGTATTTCTTCGGAGCATTTTGATAATTCGAAAAAATAGTGTGTGCTCCTACTAATTATAGGTTTTTTTCCGCATAATACGCAGTAAGCATCCTTCAGGTCTTTAGGACCATATGTTCTACCGCAGGCCTCGCATATGTCACCATACTGGTCTTTAGTATTGCAGTAAGGGCATTCTCCTTTGATGAAACGGTCAGGCAAGAACCTGTTGTCATTCTCACAATATAATTGTTCTATCTCTCTCACGGTTATGTAGCCGTTCTCTTTCAGCCTCAAAAATATCTTCTCTGCATATTCCCTGTTCTCATCGCTATGAGTAGTATAGAATTCGTCAAATCCAATATTATAGTCTTCAAAGTCCTTAACATGGCTTTCTCTCATCCTCGCTATTAGTTCTTCAGGCCTGATATTTTGTTTGATGGCCTTTGTTTCTATGGGCGTTCCGTGAGTGTCTTCTGCGCATATGAAATGTACAGTATTTCCTTTAAGCCTCATCGCCCTTACGAATATGTCCGCCTGGACATATTCCATCATGTGTCCTAAGTGCAATTCTCCATTAGCATATGGCAATGCGCATGTTACTATTATTGATTTCATACTAGCACCTATACTTTTGCTCTTACCACTTCTTTTTTTTCTTCCTTGTCCAAACTAATATTTCTTGTAATAGTAACGTCTCTTTTGGATTCCAGTCTGGCTATTACCGGGTCTTTAGACAATAATTTTTCATCATATAATACATTGTGAACCTCGTATTGTGTTAGTATTACTGCTTTCTTATTATAAATATCTATGCATAATCCTTCAGTAATTAGGCTATCTGCATTAACGTCTATTTTCATCTTAACAAATCCTTCTACAGTTTTTCCTGGCTTGGGATATGATGTTTTTGTTTTTAAAGTGTTCTTATCGTATGATAATGATACTAGGAATCCTGCTCTTTGGTTGAATAATTCGTCTTTTATTTCTTTAAGCCTTGATCCTTTCATGACTCCTTTAACAGTATGTTTTTTTCCTGTGCTCTTGACTATCTTTACATTGTTTTCTTCTAGCATCTTAGCAGTCTTTTTGGCATCCTGTCCTATTACTACTCCACTATATTCTATGTCTTTGTCATTATAATAACTCAGAAATATGTCCTGGAACAATCCCAGATAGTCATATCCTGCACTGGCATCTATCATCTTGGATTTCCTTAATGCTATTTTCTCCCTGTCAAATGTGCCCATCCCAAATCTTAATAGTAGTCTATGGGCTTCTTCATTCGGCTTGCCTTCTATAATACTCTTAATGAAGCTTTCTTGCATTACTATCACCTTGTTTATTATCTATTATAATAGTCTTATAATAGTGTCTTATAATAGGTTTTTCAATCATCTAATTAGCATATCCTATTAATATATAAGATTAGCGCAGGATAATACACCAAATATCAATAAACAGAACTGTTAGTAAGGATAATAAAAAATGTTTTCTACTTCCACAATTATCTTGCTTGTGCGAAGATCTCACCGCTAACAGTCATATTCAGTCTTGACGTAACTGGTAAATCTGCATACTGATACTCAACCACTACATTGTAAGAATTCTTTCTACCTGGATTGATAACGTCACAGGGACCACTTTCTATTGGTGGAGAAGTTTGACCACTTCCAAGATTATCACCCGTTATACCATCCACAGCGATGCAACTGCCACCATCCCCTGCAGTAGGAGTCCATTCCACACCAATAATTTCTACAGGCCTTCCAAGACCATTTCTCACAACCATTTCAAATACTATTTCTGTATCATCTGCTCCTTCTGTAGCAGTAAATGCTACGCAATCCATGCCCGCCTCTAATACACATCTCTCTGGTATTAGATTGCTTGGGTCCAATACTCCAAAATAGGCTAGAGCGCCTATTACTATTATGACTACGAGTATCGCCCATGAATATGTCATGAGGAACTCTAACGCTGCCTGACCACGTCTTCTCTTTTTTTCCATTATATAACCACCTTTTATGGATGAATGAGCATCCTACTCTCTTTTTTGGTTAAATCTTTTATAAAATTTTTGTATTTATGGGCTCTGTAGAAAAAGTATTTAACCCAAAGCAGATTTAGGGCTGCTATTGGGGGTGGAGGCGGGCTCCACCATGGGAAAAGAAGAACGTTTGGATAGAAAAATTAATCGGTT
>JBLKOQ010000031.1:0-12942 GCA_047602885.1 Candidatus Woesearchaeota archaeon
TAGGGCTCGTAAGCTTGTCTAAAACCACATTGTTTTAGACGTTTTTCATAATGCCTGCTCTTCTTAGAACTATCAATTCCTGTAGCGTCTACAGCCATTATCTTAGGCTTGTTATCCCTCGTCATCTTCTTAAGTATTCTTCTAACAAAAGAGAGATTATACTTTTTAAGCCAGTCATGCAACGTACTTTTAGGAGGAAGCTCTCTTAAACCAAGCCAGGAAGGCCATTTACTCTCCCTAATCTCGGAACAAAAATCTCTTAGTGCTTTTCTACTACGAGTAAAAAGCACAATCAGCGCTACACGCTGATAATTCGTATAGATTTTAGGGCCATAACGATTATCATGCAAACTAAGCTCAAGCCTATGACAAACTTTAAATATCTGATGATGTAAATCCGTTTCATACTGGTTAGAAATTACTTTTTGTACCATAAAAAGATTCTAACCAGTATACATATATATACCTTTCCGGACAGAGCCTACATGACGAAACAATTATATATTCTATAACAAAATTTATAGGATGGAAAAAAATATTGTATTATATATTGGTTTATTTACAATTATAGCACTTGTTTTTATGAGCAGCTGCCTGCCTCCGCCTAACGGTTTTGACCCTCCACCTCCCACTCAACCCCCTCCTGTTACTGATCCTTTTAAAGGAATGGAGTATGGTATTGGAGTAAGCCATGACTATTTCGTAGGAAACGCGCCAGAATGGGATATCGAACAGTATAAGTCATTAGTTCCTACCAGTCTAATACTAATAAAGAATGGTGCAAGGATTGACAACCTGTGGATTGACGGCATCCATAATGAACCTCGATGGGCCAATCTTGATGCACAGGTAGACTATTTAGAGTCTATAGGAAAATCTATTAAGATACACTACCTTTGGAGCGGCAGGGAATCGATACTCCCAACCGGTTTTTTCGATTTGGATAGTCAGGAAAGGTATGATTGGATACTGAGCCATACTCGTATGATAGCAGAGAGGTATGCAGGAAGTATAGCGATGTACGATGTAGTCAACCACCCTGTAAGGGACGGTGATGACGATAATTATCTTGGAACAGGCAGAACAAAAATAGAAGTGATAACTGCCATCATAGAACAGACTAGAGAAATTGATCCGGATGTACTATTGGTTATTAACGAAGGAGGGGTGGTTGTAGATAACAGCATCATATGGCCTGTGAACGCAGGACGGGACGACAAGTACTATGCACTGCTAGAAGAACTGCTAAAAGAAACCACTGTAGACTGCATAGGTTTCATGACACACGCCATTCTTGGTTACTTTGACGATAATAGGGCCCAAGAAGTCCTGGACAGGTTCTCATCCTTCGATATACCCCTATGCATCACAGAATTTGATATTATGAGGCCTGACGATACTGTTCCATATGATCCTGAAAGTGAATGGTGGGAGGTACAAGGAAACGAATATGATAAGGCTCTAAACTTGTTTTCTAACCATCCACTCGTAAAAAACGTTATTATGTGGGAACTATCAGACGGGTCGAGCTGGAGGCCTGGAGCCGCCCTAACAAAATATAATGATCCAAGGCTCCATCTTGAAGATGACAGTTTCCTTAGTGACGGCAGTACCATGGAAAGAGTGATTGAAATAGAGTTCACTCCCCAAGACAATAACAAAAGAATGGTATTGTACGAAGAGGGAGGAGTCCAAAGAGGCATATCCATATACTTGGATTCAGGATTGGTTCATGCTTACATATGGAATGATGGTGCTTCTGGTCCTACGTTTGAGCCAATACACTTATACGGAGAATATGATAGTACGACTAACCTTAGACTAGTGCACCACGCAAGAGTATCGACAGATCTATATATTAATGATGAGATTGTAGGAACAGGAGAAGGGCTCGCCATATTCCCTCGTGTAGGATTAACTATAGGAGGAGTTGACAGGACAAGATTTCATGATAATGCATTTGGATTATGGGGATACCATTATGAGGGCAACATTTCATCAGTAAGAGTATATGATTCTGTTGATCAGTCTGAACTAATATTTTACCTAGACTTTACGAATCTGGACGGATTTACATGCTCAGAATGCCCTAAAATTGTAGATGGAAATGGATTATTTAAGGATTACAGGTATGAGCCTAAACCTGCATATGATGTATTATTAACATACCTGGGGTAGATGGCAGTGCTATAGTGAAAATTAGTGGCACAATACTATTATTGTATCCATATTTATCATATCATCACGTAAACCTTAAAAAGATGGTCATGATACTCTAATACATGTTAAATCTGCCTTATGATGTTATACTGGAAAGGATTATGAAAGAATCAAACCTTAGCAAGGAAGACATAGAAGGGAAGGCCAAGGAAAAGATGGACTCCCTCAGCGGTCTTATAAGCAGGGAAGGAGCACTCCATATAGTCGCTAACGAGCTTGGAATAAGATTATTGCAAGAGGACTTTGGAGCTCTAAAAGCATCACAACTAAAAGATGGGATGAGAGGGGTTAGCATAAACCTAAAAGTACTGGATTCTTATGATACAAGAACGTTTGCCAGAAATGACGGTGAAGGAAAAATAAAAAGCGCATTATGCGCTGACGAGACAGGAACAGTAAGAGTGGCATTCTGGAACGATAAGGCAGTAGAAGCAGCAGAGATAAAGAAAGACGATATAATATCACTAAACAATATCAGTGTAAAGAAAGGCCAAATGTTAGAAGTCCATGCAAATGATCGTACAGGCATAAGCATTAACCCTCAAGGAATATCAGTTATTAGTGAAAACAGGACTTACCCTAGAAAAAAGATGGATGACATTACTAAAGAAGACAGTCTGGTAGAAGTATTCGGTACTATACTACAGGTATATGATCCCTACTTTTTTGAAGCTTGTCCTAAATGCAACAGGAAGATGAGACAAAAAGAGAATGGATATTATTGTGACACTCACGGTCAAGCAGAACCAGTATACAGGGGGATAATGAACATATACGTAGATGACAGTTTCAAGGCATTAAGATGCGTATTGTTCGACGACCAGATGAAAAAGATTACTTCCAGAGACATGGGATTATTGAGGACTGACGAGAATGAAAGGGGACAGCTAAAAGAAGACCTATTAGGAGCGTTCGTACTATTGCAGGGTAGAGTAAAATTCCAGGAACAGTATGACAGGATAGAAATAATAGCAAACGATATCACGCTAAAAATAGACCCTGAAGAGGACATAAAAAAGATAGAAGACACACTCTCAGTAGAAGAATGAAACTATACTGCCGAGCATAATCCTCAACCTGTTAATGAAGCTTTTTTCTACAGTCAATACAGGCTCAAGATGTTCAATATTGTTTCCTGTAGCATCATCATAATACAATGCAAAACTAATAGTGGGATTGAAAGAATTATATGCATACACTGGAAAAGATATTGGAATATCAATATATTCTCCCATGACACTATAAGTGTAAGAGTATCCTCCCGATAATACTACTTCAAGAGTTCCTTGGATAGGACTGGACGCAGATATTATTATGTTTCCTCCCGGCCAAGACATATTATCATGAACAAATTCCATGCTTACATCTATTGGCATAACCCCTTCATAAGCATAAGACTCTCTTAATATGAGCCTTCCATTGTCATATGCCAATATGATGGCTGTGTTCATACCATTATCGGCATTAAGCATAATGCCAAAATCCAATGATTCCTGTATTCCTATACTCATATCAATACAATCGTCAAGACAAACCCTAATATTATCATAATTAATGTTTCCCATATTCATAATATTGCAATCAACCATTGTAGACTGGCCGGCAACATACTTATCCTTAAAATGGCATTCCATTATTATATCCTCAAAATACACTGGATTATAATCATTAAGATAATCGTCAAAATATGACAGTGAATATGATGTTGTCCCATAAGTAGCCTGGAATACTGTTCTTGCATCTTCAAAACCCTGAGAATACGCCACTATAGGAAAAGTATAGACATAACCCCTCCTGAGACTGTCATTTATCCTAACAGGAAAATACACATAATCGTATTCGTTAGGATACAATAATACTGTAATCTCATCTTCCAATAACTCAAGTCCTTGTGTTTTACCCAACATTATCCTCGGAGCTATAGCATAATCATTATAGTTATGCACTCTTACTCGTATAACATTATAAGAATCATTACCTACAGTTGATATTATAGGATCTGCTACTATACTCCCAAATATTATAGGAGGGCCCTTCCTGTTAACACTAACATCTATAGTAGGCTGGGTAGGGACTATGTCCACTCTTGATGCTTTCCATTCAAAACTGGTCTTGGAATTGTCTCCTCCTAAAGTCTTAGCAAAAGGAATATGCACAGGGCTTACATGAAGGTATTCCCCGTAAGTCACATCAAAAGGAACCCATTTATTGTCAATCCAAACTTCTGCCCAAGCATGGCCCGCCCAGTCTCCTTGAGGACCAAGAACATTAGTATAAGCGTAACCAGAAACATATCTTGCAGGAATATTAAGAGCTCTATTAATGGCAATGAACAACAATGTTATCTCCCTGCACACACCCTCCTTTGCCATGAGCGTTTCAGAGGCTGTAAGTCTTGCCTCTGCTTGCAGCGTTGAGAGGTCATATCTTATTTCATCCCTTACAAAACCGGCTATTTTGAGCTGCAATTCTATAAGGTCTGATTCTCCTTCTGCAATTGACTGTGCAATACCAATAATATTAGGATTGTCGCTGTCTATAGGGCCTGTAGGCAGTGTATAATTCACAACATCTTCAGGAACTTCTCTTATGGGGAATCTTACAGGATTATGAACGGTATTGCCTACATAATGATGCCTTGACAGGGTGTTTATAGAATAATCATACTGTCTCATAAGATCAGCCCATCTGAAGTCTATATTATCATTCACTTGAGCATCAGGTTCCAGCCTAATATCATAATAGCCGGGGTCGGAATACTCTTTTTTTGGGAAAAGGGAATAAGAGACTCTTAGCTCAGTCAAAGTGGATCTCGGCTCATAAGATGCCATAATAGTACCGCTTATGCGAGTATTAATATCAAGATAGGAAGCGCTCATCAAAGAGCCGTCAAAAGCAACAGCACTATAAGAATGCATTATTAAGAGCACGACCATAATCAGCAATATACTGCGCATATTCAAAGTTTGGCCATCCCATTTAATACTATTATGCTTATAATGATAATATAAAAACATGCGAAATGTCTTTAAATAGGAACTGCTTAGTGACGATTATGGCATACAAGCATCATGACACTAAAGTAGATTATAGGATAGTAAGCTTCGTAGACATCCACAACCTACTACCATTCGGCAAGAAGAGCTACCAGACGAGCATGATGAAGTTCAAGGAAGAGGCAAGGATAGAAAAAGAGATAATGGTATTCGTTTCAGGGATTGCAAGAAGGTCAAAACTAAAAATACAGTTTATAGGGCATGAGAAGGACGAAGAAGACCATACACTAAGATTCATAATAGAACAGGGAGGATACATAGAGATATTCATAGACAGGCCTTTAAGTCTAAACGCACATTTTGTTAGCGAAGACAGAGCCAAAGTATTTGCTGAAGCCCTAAAAGAAGCCCTACAAGTCCACATGCCAGAACACCCAGTAAAAAATTTAATGATACAACAGATAAAAATAGAGGATGGTTTTATGCATCCTCCAATATCAAGGGGTACTTGGAAGTGGATGCACAGGTATACAGTAAGATATGCCATACTAGGAACAGTAGTAGCACTAATGATATTCGGAACACTGGAATTCACCAAACTATTGATAGGCCAAGGAGCAATAATAACAAGCCAGAACCACAGCATACTCTTTGCAGGACTCACAGCAATAATAATAGCATTTACGCTCGAGCCCTTAAGAGGAGTAATAGACAGGCTGTTAGAAAAGATAATATGACTATTCTTCTACCTCCACTATCTTGCGTTCGAGCATCTCCCTAATAAGATATAATCCCTGGTGTTCCAATAGGAAGTTCATCTTATGAGAACCCCTATTATGCTTGAACATATGACTCGGAAAATTCCTAACAACAAACTTTAATGAATCATCATTATCAGTAAATACCGAAGTCACCAAGTTCTTGGTCATATTATTGTTTTTAAGGTCTGAGAGGAACAATGACAACAGCTCATCATTATTCTTATAAGGTCTTATTCCCAGTACGGGACCAGGATATTCCATAAAATGATGATGCTTATCAAGCCTGAATATCTTTAGTATATTGTTATTGCCGTCTTCTTTACTGTCAAGATGGGCAGTATGAGTTACTATAGTATTGGCATCTGAAGGCTCTATCATTCCTATCTTTGTAGGTGAGAGAGGATGGCCCGCCTCATACTTTGGAGCCTCCAACAATAATGATTCTTGTAGATCGTCAACAATGCTCTCATGAGCATAAACTATATTGGTTGATATGCAGTCATTACCACGATCTATAGAAGCGCTGTCACATATCTCAGTAACACTCATACCAATATTAGCATCCTCAAAAGCAACACTCACAGAAAAGCCAGTACCCATCTTTACTATCCTACGAGGATTATGCTTAGAAAGTTTTTGTTCTGCCTGGGCTATAGTATTATTAGAGCCGAATATTATGTATATAGCATCATTAACTGCAAGCCTTTCCATAATCATAGACTTGTCATCCTCAATAATGTTGACTATGTTAATAGACTCTAATATAACATTATGTTCTTTAGAAGCTACTTTCTCTAAACACCTAATAAGCTCTAACGAGGATAAAGTGCTTCCCTGCTGTGAAGGGCCTTTAATTAAGAGAGGGGCTCTTGCCAATAACGATTGTATAATAACATAAGATGATTCGAGTTCAGAATTCCTAGGTAGAATGGCTATTAAAGGAGAAGTTGCTATGAAAGACTGGTATGCTATCTCCTGGCCCTCATATACTATCGGTATTCTCTCATAATCATAATGCCCTAATGACAGCCTGAGATAATCCTCAATATTAGCTACCCAGTCCTTAACCTCCAATACAGCGGATTGAAGAAACCACAACGGAGAGCCTGTAAGAAGAGAACACAATTTTAAGTCTTCAATATCCTCATAATAATGTACCATCGCCTTTTTTAGCAGAATAATAACATCGCTTACAGGAATATTATTAAGCTCTCTTAAGAGTCTTGGAAACTCTCTCTTGACACGCCTCATATGAGACGGGGAAGCATCATATATTATTGCAGACTCTTCACCATTAACATCTCTAATGACAGCTTTCTTATCGCTCTTAACCCTGCTTCCAAGAATATAATTGTCAAGCTCCACTACCATACTTCGCATCCGCCTTCAATCTTCTCCTTCTGATACTTTACACGCTTAATATCCCTAATCCTGGGTGTTGTTCTTCCGCACTTACACGGCTCGTCAATAAAAGTTACCTCGTCACCGGTAATAAAGTTGAGCATCTGAGTGCCCTTCTGCAATGATAATGCGCCATTATCATCATAGCCTCCTATCCTGCTCGCAAAAACAAGTCCTCTCTCATTATTCTTGGCATGAACATACTCTTCATTCACAACGAACAGGCTAATATGCCCTTCCAGAATATGCAAGTCCAACGGACTGTGCTGGCATGATATGGCAGTAGGCAGCGCGTCAGTACTCCCATAATAATTGTATATTATCTTTATTCCTAAACTTGTCAGCTCGTCATACAATTCCCTGCTAAGATTAGTGCTCGAACATAGTATCGCATCAATATTGTCGCCATTAATATAATTGGTCCCACTCGTAGCATCAGCATCCAACAAGTCTTGTATTGAGCCTCCCTTATGGGTTGATTGAGCAGGAGCAATAATGACATTACAATTATGCTTTTTCATGCTCTTAACAGCAGTAATGTCATCACTGACAAAATGCCTTGCTATGCTAAAACCGCCTATAAGCCTAATAGTATCATCGAATATAGGGCCTGATATATGTCCCTGGTTATAGCCGTTGAATGCTATTATCTGCTTGTCGAGCATCTTTAGTTCTATAAGCGACCTTGTCATAGCGCCCAATACCGCTGTCCAGTCATTATTAGTAAAGAACATGCTCGTAGGCTCACCAGTAGTACCTCCAGTACCCCTATGAAAATGTATTTGGCCCATATTCTTCTTTTGGTCATTTCCTATAAGATCATAAGGCGAATTCAGAGTCCTTATCTCTTCCTTAAACAATGGAGGCAATACCTTGCCAAAATCATGATAATTCTTAATCCTGGAAATATCCAGTTTAGCGTACTTAGTAGCATAAAACATTACTTCTCTGCGAACATACTCTACCTGGCTCTTGAAAAGATCATAAAGTATTGCTTCTCTTGCCTTCCTTGGAAGAAAGTCGATGTCAGGGTTGTGGAACAGGTAATCGGCTTCAGACAGCATACTAATCAACTAAAAGCTTATCATAAATGAACATTGCAGTAACGCTCTCCCCATGGACCTGAGCAGAACCAGTCTTAGTATTCCCGATCTCAGAGAATGCATAGAATCCCATTATAGGAACCTTAGTACTCTTAGTGAGACTGTTAATAATCTTTCCGGTATCATCCCCTTCAAGAAGCCTCCTCGTACTGCAAGTACAATACAATCCCAAGCACAATGTCTTGTCATACTTTAATGCTTTCTTCAAAGACTGCTGCATCGTATTATAATGGCTCTTATCATCATACTTCATGATGCTTAGGACATAGTTTTGCATTAGCTTATAAGTGGAATGCAATGTCTTTCCGTCCTTGTTAGGGAGGGCTTCTTTGACAAAACTTCCTTCAGGAGTAATCATTCCAAGAGGGTTTTTTAGACTGTACATGAAAGGTTCCTTAAGATAATCTTCTTTTTTCACACCAATAAGACTACAATACTCTTCTACAGGCTCCTTGCCGTTAAGTTCTAATATCTCATGTCCTGTCCTGTCAATCTTGGTTACAGACACAGATTTTTCTGTAGGAATATAACTGTGGAGAACATCGCTCGAAAAGTATAAGTTTGATATTGCAAATACCACTATGCCCGCATCATCATATAGTTTTCCGTTGGCAAACAAGTAGTTGGATCCTTTGCTTAGCTCGAGATACTCTTGAAAGTCACTGCTAGCACCGCCCCCAAATATAGGGATATTGGGGCCCAAATGCTCTTGTATTCCCTTAAGAAAATCTATTTCCTCGCCTGACACGGGCTTTCCTTTCTTATACTCTGCTCCACTCGCATAAGTCAGTATAAAATAAGGAGGGTGTCTTACTATCCTGCTGTAATCCTGGTGCTTGTGCCTGTTGAACTGGACATAAGCATCGATATACTTATCGCTCCTAATATTCTTTAACGCTTGTTTAGTCGCCTCCAATCCTCCCTTCTGGGCGTTCCTCCTATAATTATTGGCTACCCCGATGCCAAAATGCATATAGTCTGACTGTATGCTAAGCACAGTTACTGAGGTCTTGTCCGAATAAGGAGCTATAGTAGAGAACTGCCTGTCAGCACTAGCGCCCACCCAGTCATTCTCACCAAGCACTTCATTAATGCCTCTCAATACTTCTTTAGGGTCCAGATTAGAACTGGCATAGACTATAGAGAATGTCCTCGGCTTTTCAAAAAGGAAGATGGACTTTTCTGCCGCGTACTTAGCAGCATCATATCCATTGCTCATGTCACTAGTTCCGAGTCCTATAGTGATATGCTTGCCACGATATATCGCCATAAACATTATTAGGAAACATCATTTATAAAAGTAATGTTTTTATATACTGTTCTAGCATATGGTATATTAACTAGAATCTTCTTTGCTCTTTGTGCTTTGGAAGGCAGTCTCTGCAATATACTGGCCTGCCCTCAGTCGGCTTAAAAGGCACTTGCGTCTTCTTCTGGCAGTCAGAACATACTACGTCAAACATTTCCCTGTCTCTATTGTAGGATCCTCCTCGTGATCCAAACCTATTGTCCATACTATTTCATCTCCTTTATTCAAGCATTCAATTATTACTTGATGCCTGATATCATACTCGTACCGCATCCTTGCTTATAAAATGATGCTTTTCCTTATTCAAGACATTTTATATAGTGAGGTAATCGATGTTATACCATTTTTTACTGGCTCATTTGCTCAATAATATTACTAATTCTTGAGTGTTTATCACTTTAATCTTGTCTTGTGCCTTTAAGTCAAGATCGTTGGACCAGATAAGACAATTCTCAAGGCATAGTGCTGCTGCCAAGAATATAATATCTGTTGGGTCTCTTTTACTCATTACTATTGTAGCTTCATCTATTGCTGCTTTATGCTTGTCCAAGTTTAGTAACGATATATTGCTCATAATTGAACCAAGCAACAAATCATATTCTTCCTCTTGGATTGCTGCTTTACGCATAATTAATGATTGTTAATGGGTTGGGTACATACCTCGGTCTTTAGGCCGATAGCAGTTTGACCATTAACTCCAACATACCGCGCCCTTTAGGGCTGGGTTGTTGATTTATGCTTGCATATTTCTTTAAAGGCGATTTTGGGATAAAACAATATTAGTTCATCTCTAAATATTAGCCTTCTTGTAGTTGAGTTTCTTAACAGGGCCGAAAACAATATGTTTGAGTCTATAACAAGTCTCATAATAGTCCCATTTTTCTAGCAGACTTCTTGTCAATCATTCTTGCCAAGTCTTCTACATCGCTCCTAGTCAGTCTGCTCTTTTTTGCTATTTTCTTAACCATTTCAAGCTCCTCTATCTTATTACTGATAGACTTTCTTACCACTTCACTCCATCTGATTTCAGTATGTTTTTTCATCTTCTTATGGAGCTCATCCGGCAGCGCTAAAGTAATATTTGCAATGCTAATCACCTCTATGTGATTAGATGTGTTTTCACATATTTAATACTTACTGTAATGGTACTATAGTATGAACATTAATCTAACTATGCCATATAATTCCGGATGCTGTCCGACACTAACATAAAAATCAGCACCATTTATAAACCACTCATGTTATTCTTAATCAATGAATCCCAAAGTTAGTAGGGCTATAATCAAACATGCGATTGTAGGAATCATATCATTCGCATTAATATTCTTCTTCTGGTATTCGAGACAGGATATTGGTGCTGAACCAAGAATATGGAAGGCTTTAGGGGATGCAGCATTCATAATGCTCGCATACACTCTCATAATAGGACCACTCGCAAAGATCAATCCAAAAAGATTTGCCAAACTATTAGGATGGAGAAAGGAAACAGGCATATGGAGTGCCATAATAGCATTATCCCATGGAATAGCAATACAATCATTATGGTTCCAATTTGACATAATGAAACTATTGGGATACACAATAAGAAATGACACTTACATACTCGCGGATCCTGGGATGGGACTGGCAAACCTTCTTGGTATTACAGCATTGTTTTTCATGACATTGCTGCTCGCAACATCATCAAATTATGCCATAAGCCTGCTTGGAAGCAAGGCATGGAAATTCTTGCATATGAGCGCCTACCTAATATTCTATCTAGTGGCATTCCACGCATCATACTATATGATAATACAAGGCGCTTGGAATAACTGGTTTTCAGTACCATTCCTGATAATAGCATTACTGGTAATACTATTACAGGCAACAGCATTCATAATAACAGTAAAGAAAGAAAAACAAAAACAAGCCTCATAAACAATCATATTAGTTTCGGCTCTGTAGAAAATGTCCGAAAAAGTGTGCTATGCGCCACCCCGAAGGGGTCATCCCCCGGCACATCAGCGTCAAGCGTGAACGTTCGTTCCCGCTCCAGCTGACGGCTGCCGCACACTTTTTCTACACAGACATTAGTTTCATAAGACTCATAAACCAATACATATTTTCTATACTATGTTCCATCACATAACAGCAATATGCTCTAATCCAATAAGCAATATTGAATTCTATAAAGGATTATTGGGAATGCGCCTCGTAAAAGTAACAGTAAACTTTGACGACCCACAATCATACCACTTGTATTATGGCGACAGCAATGGCAGTCCCGGCACACTACTCACATTCTTCGTATGGCCGCACCTATCATATGGAAGGGAAGGATACGGATTATGGGGTAGGATAATACTCTCAGTTCCTCCAGGATCATTAGGATACTGGAAGAAAAGGCTTAAAGAAAACGATATAGAATATGAAGACTCGTTCATAGAAGAGAAAAGCGCATTATTATTCTATGATAATGACGGTACAAGCCTTGGATTAATAGAAGAGGATGCCAAGCCAGACTATTATGATAATGGCATAGGAATAGAACATAGCATTATCAGGATTATAGGAATGGAAATGATACTAAAAGGGAACGGTGATGATATCGAACTCCTAAGCCACATGGGATATCAGATAGAAGAAGACATAATAAGCAATATGAGTTCGGGAGATGAAGTGCACGTATACGCTAAAGACTACAGCTTTGTAATAATAAGACTTTCACCCGACAAGGGAACAATGGGAATGGGAAGCGTACATCATACAGCATTCAGAATAGATGATGACAAAGAACAAGAAGAGAAAAGAAAATTACTCCAAAAATATGAGCCCAGCCCAATAATAGACAGGATATACTTCAAGTCAGTATACATTGCAAGTCCACAAAGACTCATATTCGAGATAGCAACTATAGGGCCTGGCATGAGAGTAGACGAAAAAGTATTGGGATCATCACTAAAACTGCCTCCATGGTATGAACCCCAAAGAAAAGCCATAGTAGAATCTCTAGAAGATCTTGACAATATAAATTTTAACCAAGGATAGCTCTGTAGAAAACGTCCGAAAAAGTGTGCTATGCGCCACCCCGTAGGGGGCATCCCCCGGCGCATCAGCGTCAAGCGTTAACTTTCATTAACGCTAGAGCTGACGGCTGTCGCACACTTTTTCTA
>JBLKOQ010000003.1:0-64547 GCA_047602885.1 Candidatus Woesearchaeota archaeon
TTGCAGAATACGCAATCATCCTTAATCTTAATAATATTTTTTTTAATATATAAGATTATTGGGAATATATCTGAAAAGCATAAAAAAGCATATAAACTGGCATGGAATAAGCATTACATGATTAGCAAAAAGATATACTTGGTACTTGGCGAGAACAATGATTTGGGAAACAAGATACACTCTTACTATATCTATAAGGCTGATAAAGACGTACAGACAAGAACAATAAAGGTTATTGATGGAATTATTGATGATTATACTGACAGTAAGCTATTATCCTTGTCATACGATACGACGACAAGAAGGCTAATGAAAGAGCTTATTGCTTTAAAGCATGAGCCGAACTGGAATAAGATTGTAATGAAGATACTAAGAGGACTAAAAGGCTTGTTATTAAGAGAAATAGAATTATCTAAGCCGATAAGGAAACCTAAAGATATAAGAAATTACATAAAAAAAGAACTCAAAAAACTAGACATATATCATAAGACAGACGTCATAAGAATAAATGAGGAAATCAAAGGCATAATCAAAGTCAATTATCTAAGCCTAAGATACTCCCCAAAATATGATTCTAAAAAGCTAAGCTATTATGGCTTATTTGAATCATGGCGAGACACCCAGTTCATATTCACATTAAACTTTAACAAGAACCTTTTTATATGGGACTATATTAATGTCGAAAAATCAAATAGAGGAAAAAGACTGGGAACAAAAAGTGTGTTGAGCATAGAAAGGATTGCACGAAAGCTTGGATTTACAAGGTTTAGTGTCGAATATCCTAACAGGGCATACTGGATAAAAAAGCTAAGATATAACATACCATACAAGTATAGGATAGGTTCAGGAAAACATGAGTATACCCTGGAAGGATATAAGGAAATAATATGATAGATAAAGGAATAATTGAAATATAAATCAACAACCCCGCCCTAAAGGGCGCGGTATGTTGGAGTTAATGGTCAAACTACTATCGGCCTGAAGACCGAGGCATGTACCTCACCCATTAACAATCAACAACCCCCATCTAAAGACCGAGGTATTTAATCCAACTATTAACAATCAAAATATAATATTACCACTTGTTCATCTCTTCTATAAAATCATCAAAATCCATACTATTGCCTTTCCCGGACTTAATCCTCTGATAATCTTCTTCAGTTTCCCTCGCAAAAGAGATATCCTCAGAAAATTTCTTGTCTAAACTGCTCGCCTTTTTTATTATAACACACCTATACAAGTAATATCTTACGATACATAAATATTTTGTAACAATAATATAAATACAGTTAAAATAATCCAAGATAACGGCTATCAAACTCTAATTATAAGGAATCTGATAACCCCCATACCAATAGACTATTATGCCCCCAGCATTCTTAAGAGCTCATAGACAAGGAAGCCCGGCCATAACAGGGCTTTTAATACTCCCAATACGCCCATCCAAAAGCTGGTAGCAGTGCTAATATAATATATTGCAGCTCCTAAAAAACCTAGGCCGTATATTGCACTTGACATTCCGTCAGCACTAACATTAGCCTTCATCTTGCAGCATTTTAATCCTTCGTCCTTGAACTCCTTTTCTATCTTAGAGCCTATAGCGCTTCCTATCTCTTCCCATGACGCTTCTTTACCTTTACCAGTCCTCTTTTTTTCCATAATAATACACCTCTATAATACGACAAGTGTTGTAGTATTAGCTTGTAATAATAAACCTTTTGGTTACTAAAATAATACACTTATCATAACAAGACTTGCGCATAATATTATCTTTTATCAGTCAAGCTCTTTCCACATAAGATATACTTCCACACTGGTTCCACCATCATTATGAGAGCCATTCATTTGTAGTGACTCCAATCTTACGGTATTGCGGATAGTAAAATCCAGCTTTTCGTGCAGTATTCTTGAAGCTAGACTAGTGCATTCAGAAAACGCATATGAAAAACCCCTTTTACGCGCATCAGCCAATGCTTCCTGCAATAATTTTTTTCCTATACCCTTCCCCTCATACCCTGGAGCAACTCCTACTGCAGATACATGAAAACATTTTCCTTCGCCCATCATAATATACTGTTTTATTGGACTGCGAATCTCTTCAAGCACTCGCATAAGATAAGATATCTTTTCCTGATCATCTATACTCATAATGTCAGGAATGCTCTTGTCCCTTACTATTCCAGGATCGTCACATACTATGAATCCAACTTCATTATTCGAGCCAGCCTGCTCCCTTGCAAACCACGACATCCCCTGTATTACAGGATTATTATTTGTATCGCCATACAAAGACATTGCTACTGATACCATCTGCTTCTTGCTATAACCCAACCATTTAGTCAAAGGCTCCCTATCCTGAAAAATATCAACATATAAACTGATTAGATTGTTCATCTCATCAGCCTTGACCTTTACTATAACAATACCAACATTTTCTGTTACCATTCCAAACACACCTCTAATAAGATTTATGACGTGCACAGCCATATTATTCTTTATATTATTATCACTATCCTGACATGCTCTGAGCTACATATAAGATTACCATATATAAATTTGTTTAGCTTAATAATACAGGAGCCTTAAAGCATACGTTTAAAAAACATTATTCTCCTAATCAATATGTGGCATCACCATTATACATAGAGTTCACGATAATACTCGTAATAGCTGTTACTATGGGAGTTATATTGAGATGGCTAAAACTCCCGTTAATACTAGGGTATGTAATATCAGGAATACTCGTAAGCCCCGTAATATTTGGGATAATGGAATCAGAACAGACTATCGAGTTCCTTTCAGAAATAGGAATAGCGTTCCTATTGTTTATAGTAGGCCTAAGCCTTAACCTAAGGGACTTTAGAAAGACGGGAATGCCAGCTGCAATTACAGGAGCAGTGCAGGTAGCACTGACTTTTGGAATAACCTATCTTATCACTATCCTAATAGGATTCAGCCCTATACACAGTGCATACATAGCAATAGCATTATCGTTTTCAAGCACTATAATAGTACTAAAACTATTGTCTGACAGGCATGACTTGGACGCTCTGCACGGAAGACTGGCTGTAGGAATACTCATATTCCAGGACTTAGTCGCAATATTTGTCCTAACACTAATAGCATCCATGAATAGCGCATTAGGTTTAGGAAGCTTGATAGGAGTAACATTACTAAAATTATTGGCGTTCGCCATAGGAATTATTATTATAATAAAAATTGTAATACCGAGGCTTGATAGGATACTAGCACACAGCCATGAAATGGTATTTATAAGCGCTATAACATCATTATTATTGTTCAGCGCAGTATTCTCTTATTTCGGGCTTTCTCTCGAGATAGGAGCGTTGCTTGCAGGAATATGCTTTGCCTCAAGCAATCACAGGTTTGCCATTAGGGAAAAGACAATACCGTTAAGGGACTTTTTCATAATACTGTTCTTCATACTCATAGGAACATTCATAGATTTTGGAGTACTAAAAAAATCAATATTCATAATACTACTACTCTCAGTAATAGCAATAATAATAAAGCCTATTATAATAATGGGAGTACTAGGAATACTAAAGAACAGGAGGAGACACACTTTCTATACAGGAACATACATGTCACAAATATCAGAGTTCAGCCTCGTAGTAATATTGCTCGGAATATCTATGAATCACATAACTCCTGAAATACTATCAATAATAACCAGTGTCATGATAATATCAATATCAGTATCAGCAATACTGATAAGCAATGTTGACAAAATATTTCTGAGACTTTCAGACAAGCTAAAGGTATTTGAGAGAAAAGACATAAAAAAAGAGCCTGAAAAGCATGCAAGTCCAAAAGTGGTATTGTTAGGATATACTAACTTAAGCTATCGTATATCATTATACCTTAAGAGAAAGTCAATCTCATTTTTAATAGTGGATGACAATCCTGAGAGAATAGCGGACTTGAAAGAAAGAAACATGCCTGCACTCTTATTGGACTTGGCAGACCCCGAATCATATGACATGATGGATCTTAGCAAGACACAAGTAGCCATAATATGCTTAAAATCTTTTGACGCTAAAAGGATGATTATCAGCATACTAAAAGAGAACAAGATAATGGTGTTTGTTGAGGCAACATCTATAGATGACGTGAACACATTGTATGGTTATGGGGCAACATACGTCCTAATGCCGCACTTGCTCGGAGGAGAGCACATAGTACACCTCTTCGAAAAACACGGATTCTCTAAAAGAGAGTTTAACAGGCACAGGAAAAAACAGTTGGATGACATAGAAAGGCGCAAGAGGCTTGGCAATCCTGTATAATATATAGGCAACCGAACATAATATAAACAGATTATTCTTTAGCCGCAACATGCAAGAAATATTATACTATCTCGCTGCACTAATAGCTGAGATAGCAGGGACTATAGCAGGGTTTGGAAGCTCTACAATATTCCTGCCGTTATCATTATTTTTCATGCCATTCCAGTCAGCACTAATAATGGTAGCAATATTCCACGTATTCGGAAATATCGGGAGGATATCATTCTTCAGGAAAGGAGTAGAATGGAAACTAATATTAAGGTTTGGAATACCAGCACTCATCCTCACAGTAATAGGAGCTTTGCTAGCAAGCTATGCCAGTACATTATGGCTATTGCTTGGACTAGGAGCATTCCTGCTTGTGTTCTCCATACTTTCATTAACTTTGAAAGAATTCAGACTAAAGCCTAACAATGCCACATTAACAATAGGGGGAATCCTCTCAGGATTGTTTGCCGGATTATTGGGTACAGGAGGGGCTCCAAGGGCAGCGTCACTCAGCGCTTATAACCTCGAAAAAGAAAAATATATTGCAACCAATGCAATGATAGCATTAGGCGTTGATATTACCAGGATAATAGTATATCTTAATGCAGGATTTCTGACACAAGAATACTATAATGCAATAATACCACTATTTATAGTGGCCATAATAGGAGCTTATATAGGAAAGAGAATAGTGGATCATATACCGCAATCAGCATTCAGGACGATAGTGCTTACAGCACTTCTTCTTATAGGAATAAAATTCATTGTTGACAGTTTAGGGATGATTCTTGGGTAATAAAATCTACATATCTAAAAACAATCTCTATAGAGTTTTTCCGGACTTATATTGGATTTATATACGATTCATTTATAAGATCTAAAATTATTTCTAGTAATATGCTAAAATCAGATATGCTCAAGATTGTAAAAGAATTACAATTTGATAAACCTGTAGTGGTTTATAAAAATGAGGTTACAGAAATAATACTATTAAGACCATCTATATTATCAAACAGGTTTAAGTATTATGATAAAAATAAGAATTTTCAAGTCTGGATTAAACAAGGAGGAAAAAAATTCAGACCAAATCATTTAAGATTATTGATTGATTTAAACTTAAGAGCAAGATGCAGAGAAGATTTAATTATAGAACTTCTTAGTGCTTTTGATAACATCTTTTATGGAAAGGACCCTGAAATCGAATTACAAAGATTATCTGAACAAAAGTTCGAACATTATCTTAATGATATTATAACAATTGGAGTTCTATCTCAAACCTTAATCTTGGAACAAGAATACGGATATCATAAGGAAAGCAAGTACAATCCTCCAAGTTTATATCTGCAGGGTTGGATTAGAGCTTTTATTTGTAATATAAAAGAGATAGACATACTATTAGCTAGAATATGTGGAAATAATCCTCCTGAAGTTCGATTTACCTGCCAAGATGACAAAAATCATAAAAAATATAGTAAAGAAAATAAACCTATCTGGTATTTAGAGGATAATTCGTAATTACAACTTCATTTACTTTTCCTCTCTTGCTAGCATCAGAATTAATTGACCTTGAGGCTTGAACTATTCTAATGTTATAATCTTTATATAGACTTTTAATAAAATCAGTATCACTATTGCTTTTCATAACCAAACAACCCTTTTTATCAAGCTCTCTAAAAATCTCAAATAGTTTAGTTTGTTCTTCTTCCATGAAAACATCTTTAGTATAGGAGGTAAAATTCTTTCCCTTAGTTATAGGATAATAAGGAGGATCGAAATATACAAAGTCTCCCTTTTCAGCCAAATTAACTATATTTTCAAAAGGCATAAGACGAATGTCTGTATTCTTTATTAACATTGAAATAGCTCTCAATTTATCTTCTTGTATAATATCCGGATTCTTGTAATCTCCCATAGGAACATTAAATTTACCTTTAGAATTTACTCTATAGAGTCCATTAAAACAAGTTTTGTTAAGATAAATAAATCTAGCGGCTTTCTCCACATCAGATAATAAGTTATGATCCTTCTCTCTTATTTTTAAGTAATAACTCTTACCTTCAGATACATGATAGTCTTTGTGTTGTTTCAGTTCTAGAATTAAACTCTCAACATCATCCCTAATAACTTTGTAAGCTGTAATAAGCTCATCATTAATATCTGAGATTACTGCTTCTTTAGGACTATATTTCTCTTTAACATAAAAGAATACGGCACCACTCCCTACAAATGGCTCGAAATATCTGTTGAAACTCTTTGGAAACAAAGGTTCAAACTGGCTTAATAACTGTCCTTTGCCCCCTGCCCATTTTACGAACTTAGGAATTTTATAATCCATAATTCATTGGAATCCGTTCTGTATTTAAATACTCTTTTTGATTTCAATCCTTGCTCTTTTTAAAGTAAGGTCCAAGAAATCTTTTTCTTTGTCTATACCTATATATTTCCTGTTAAGCATTTTTGCAACTACACCGGTGGTTCCAGAGCCATTGAAAGGGTCTAGAATAACTGCGTTCTCTTTAGTTGAAGCTAATATTATTCTTTTCAACAATTCTACAGGTTTTTGTGTAGGATGCTTTCCATGAATCTTTTCACTTTGGGGAGTGAGTGGAATATGCCACAGGCTTCTCATCTGTTTTCCTTTAATACTAAATTTATCATTATACTCTTTCATTATTTCATAATTAAAATAGTGAGGGACATTCTTATTTTTCCGTGCCCAGAGTATTGTTTCATGAGCATGAGCAAAATATTTGCAACTTAGGTTAGGAGGAGCGTTTGGCTTGAACCATGTTATTTCGTTAAGCAGTTTATAATCATTCAACTGAAGAGCATAACCTACTTGATAAATATTATGCATTGTTCCCGATATCCATATTGTGCCATGATCAGTAAGCACTCGTTTGCACGCTCTTATCCATTCTAAGGTAAACTCAAAATCATCATTTATTCCTTTTGACTTATCCCAATCGGCTTTGTTAACAGATACCATCTTACCTGCTCTACAAGAAATACCCCCATTTGATAGAAAGTATGGAGGATCAGCAAAAATCATATCGACAGAACATGGTTTTAGATTATTAAGTACTTTAAGACAGTCATCATTATATAGTTTAAATCTTATCGACTTATAGTACAAATCAGGCATGCTAATAGAAGGATAATCAAACATTATAAACTTTGCTAAATAATGTCCATAGTATTTACGATTAGTCATATTCCACACATTTTTTAAGTAACTATAGTTTCTTAATATCATGAAAATCAAACTCTCCAATATTCCCAAAGAGCCGGGCATATACATGTTCAAGGATGACAACAAAAAAGTAATATATGTGGGAAAAGCAAAGAACCTCAGGCAGAGAGTATCATCATACTATAACAAGAATAATAATGCGAAGGCATTGTTCCTTACAAGACATATTCGGGATGTTGACTTTATTATAATGCCCTCAGAAAAGGACGCTCTTATACTAGAGAACAGGATGATAAAAAAGCATAATCCAAAATACAATATCAGGCTTAAGGATTCTAAGACATACTCTTATATCGCAATAACCAAAGAAGAGTATCCAAGGCTTATTAGCACGAGGAGAATACCCAAAGATACTGAGTGGTTCGGCCCTTATACTGAAGCGTTAAAAAAGAAAGAGACACTATTATTGGCACAGAAGATATACAATATAAGGACATGCAAGAGGATGCCCAAAAAAGCATGCCTTAACTATCATATAGGGCTTTGTAGCGCTCCTTGCATCAATGCCATTACCAAAGAAGAATACAATAATAGCGTAGTAAAAGCACTAAAATTTCTGAGAGGGGACATTAAGGAGACTCAAAAGAAGATCAGTGAAGAAATGCACTATTATTCGAGCATGCAAAAGTATGAGATAGCACTCAAAAAGAAGAGACAGCTAGAATCTATAATGATACTGAGCGAGAAACAGAATGTAGAGCATAATATCGGCGATGACTGGGACATATGGGCGATAATGAGGGACAAGAACACCATACTAATAAGCATACTTACAGTAAGGAAGGGCATAATATCAGGAAAGAAGAACTATAATATTGACGATAACAATGATAATGCAAGACAATTCCTAACACAATACTATACTACCAATAGAGTGCCTAAAGAGATAATAGTATCAGAAGAGTTATGGGAGGACAATGATGAGAAAGATGCGATAATAGAATATCTAAAGACTATAAAAAAACAGAGTGTCAGGATACTATTGCCTTTAAGAGGAGAGAAGAAAAGACTATTGGACATAGCATTAAAGAACGCTATGGAAAGCACTAACATAAACAATGCTTCTTTGGAAATGCAAAAAATGCTAAACCTTGCATATCCTCCGAGGATTATAGAATGTTTTGACATGAGCAACCTTCAGGGTACTGGAATAGTGGGTGGTATGACAAGATGGATTAACATGGCGCCTAACAAGAATGGTTATAGGAGGTTTGAGATTAGAGAGACTAAGAACAAGCCTGACGATTATAGTGCTATGAAAGAAACGGTATATAGGAGGTATAAGAGGCTAAAAGAAGAGTCATCCCAATATCCCGACCTTATAATAGTGGATGGTGGAATAGGACAATTGAACGCTTCTATAAACGCACTATCAAGCCTAGGAATACAAATACCTATTATAGGAATAGCAAAGAAGAACGAAGAGATATACATTCCCAATACTAAAGAACCAATAAGAAGCAATCCTAACAAAGAGCCATTATTGTCTATCAGGAGGATTAGGGATGCCACTCATAACTATGTATTATCTTATCATAGGCATAAGAGAAGGATGAATTTCAGGAAGGAAACCGGCAAGCAAACATAAAGTTAAAATAATGTCTTTGACAGCTTATACTTAGAATAGACCTTGCCAGGATCATAGTCTTTTGATAATGCTATGCCTTTACGGTTATACATTATATTCTTGTTCTCATCCCTAATATAAGGGTCGTGTATTGGCCTTATTCTCTTATTATACAGGCGTTTGCTAAAACATTTTTTTTCTTCAAGCCTCCTGTTAAGCTCTCCTATAATCTTATGCGCATCACCCTTCCTCTTCTTATACGCATATCGCAGCTTCAATAACAGCTCATTGCCAGACCTTGCTTTCAACAATCTCCTGCCATATCTTATAGGATTCTTGTCAACTGATGCTATATAGTATACTTCACTAAAATAGTGGTCAAGACTCGACTCTACAATGTTTACAGGCCTATTGGTAGCCTGTATATTCATCCCCAGAAAAGTGTCTTTTCCTATGCACAGTCCTGACTGCATGCCAAAATATGATATTGTAGGAATGCTCGTCTTGTAAGAGCCGTCCTTTTCGAGAAAGAATGACAACGCAGTATCCTTATTGTCATATCCTGCAATATAATAGTTGCCTCCTTTAATCTCGGAGAGGTCCATTAGTCTTGACTGCATATCATTCATCAATACTATATTGGTTCTAACCACAGTATTCTTTGATATTATGGGTACTGCTATTGAATATCCACTGTCAGCAAGCTTTCCTCTCACAATATCGACATTAAGCGTAACGCTTGGCAATACCACATACACTCCTCTGGCGTGTCTCGATACCATCTTAGAGTATAATCCTCCTGGAGAGGCTGCTGACGCTATAATAGTATAAGCATTCCTCAATAGTATATCATCACCTATATAGTCTGATATTGGATTGTCGTTAATCATTACTCTATGGATTTCTTTAAGACTGTTTATTTCGAAAGGGATGATAATGTCATTATCAAGGTCTACTATATAGCATCCTCTAAGCCTAAGGCCATAACTGTAAGGATCTCCAATAGATGACGACGGCCATGTACTAGGTTTGTATAATACGGCTTCTCTTGCAGACAGGTGGAGGCTATGATACCTTCTTGGGGATTCTGGAAAAATCCTTTTCATAATGATAATATGATGCAATACTATATAATTATGATGGAATACTATCCTCTTTTATGGATGATATATAGTCAAAAGTGTCATTTAACACTCTTCTCAGCCTTTCTATTTTGGCATCATCAAGAACCAATGTATCCTCATCCATGTAAGCTCTCTTGGCTATCTCAAACTCTACTCCTATAGAACCATTCTCTAACACTCTTTTCATAATATTCGCCTTAAGGCCCTTGTAAGGATAGTCTATTTTTACGTCGTAACCTTCAAGCTCGAATAATTCTTTTATCTTCATGACTATCTCTTTGGGACATAACGAGTATTCTCCTGTAGCTATGCATATGTCAGGCCTTATGGTCCCATGATCCCCTCCTCCCTTATTGCCTTGAGAGTCCATGCTATGACAGTCCCATACAAAACTATTGGGTTTTATCATGTCTATATCAGAATAGAAAGGATCATAATATTGTGACAATAATGATTCTGTATCCTCAGGATATTTTTTCCATACATTATTGCCATGCCAGTCCTTCCTAATAATTACGCCTTGGTCACTGCTGAGATCGTCCCTCTTCCTATTAAGGTCTACTACGAATCTTGAAGCACCAGCCACTATCTTAGGGTATTTGAAAGGCTCGTATATCCTATCAACCCCATAATCAATATTTTTTAGGATTGATTCAGGAGCTATCTCATAATCTTTTATCATATTTTCTGGAATGTATGTTGATGAGTGCGGTATTGTAAGTATAATATTCATTGGTTATACCCCCTGTCATTGCTCGCCTTTATTTCTAGAGCAATATCTTTAATGTGCAATAACATCTTTCTTGCAAGCTCCCCTCCAAAATATTTTGGCATTATCCCGGGAGTAAAATTGGCTTCTATAAACCGTGTGCCATCACTGGTTTCTATAAAGTCTATAGCACATATCGAGAGTCCAAGCAATTGGGAGCATGACAGTGCCATTTGCTTAATATCATCAGGAAGCTCAACAATTTCTGCTTTTCCTCCAGTGCTTACATTGGCCCTCCACTCATTCCCACTACCTGTTCTCCTAATTCCTATAACCTCTTCTCCTATAACTAATCCTCGAGTATCAGTATTGGCGTTAGGTACGAATGACTGCATTGACAGGAATTCCTCGAATACTTGCAGAGTGTCTAGTATAGGCCTTAATTCCTCCTCAGATTTTAATAGCATTACACCCTTACCCCCATAACCCTGCAATAGCTTTAATACTAGTGGGTATCCTAGTTTTTCTCCAAGGCATAATGCACTGCCAGGGCTTATGGACAGTGAAGAGTCTGGGCTTGGTATTCCTATCCTGGATACTTTCTGGACAGAAAAATATTTGTGATTGGTAATCTGGTATCCGTCAAGGCATGATGGCATTGCTATGCCCTTAGACTCTAACAAGTCCAATAATATTTCTGCAAACAAAAAGTCTTTTTGAAACACTCTAATATAAGCGCAGTCAAAAGAGGTTAAGTCTACATTCTTGTATTTTGCCTTAATCTCATTATCCTCCAAGTCTATCCTTACAAGGTCTATAGGAACGTACAATACGGAATCGAATATCTTCTTAGCCTCTTCTATGAAGATATGTTTTACATCCTCTCCGTCTTGGCCTGATATTAGCGCGAATCTCATGAACCTTTAACCCTCCTGCCTACAAAATCCAACAGTTTCATTGCAATATCACTCCCTGTAATGTTGCTGTAAACGTCCATGTCAAATGATATCCTAGCGTCTATAACCTTACCATTGCATGTTATTATGACACCGGCATCCAATCCAAGATTCTTTGCAGCGCCTATAATCATGGCATTATGACTGTCGCTCATCTTAACCCCATTATAATATGTGCTGTGAGCGCTCTTTGATTCTACCCACGCCTTCTTTATAGTGTATACTTCATCTCCTATAACCAGGTTCTCTTCAATATCGCCCCTCTCATAAGACATTAATACTAATACATCATAATTTGTGTCTATTCCCTTAAGATATGATTTCAGGCTTTCTTCAGACTCAAAAATAACTTGTTGTGTCCTATTAAAACTCTTGTATAATTCTGCTTTTACAGGGTATGTCATGTCTACTATTCCTAGTTCAGGGACTCTTTTACCTGAATATATCCTCATATAAGGCATTGGTATGCCCTTAGATTTCATCACATAATAAGTGAACGGCCTATTAGCCAGTAGGTTGAATGCTGTGGGCTTAATCTGACTGTAGACTCCCCTTTCACTAAGCTCCTCTAACATTGGCTCTACAAAGAGCATAAACTTCCAAGGCACCATTATTATTGCAGCATCATAATGGTCAAAAGATAATACTGAAGCCCTCCCTGACTCTACCATTAGCGATAATGAAGAGATATCAATCTTATCAACCGATAAATCAAGCTTAACAGCAGCATCCTCTAATGTTTTGGGCATGTCATTCTGGCTTATGAGGGCTATTCTCATTTCCTATCATGCTCCTTCCCATTGGTAAGGCTTGGCTTCCATTCAGGCTTATTCTTTTTCTGGGGAGCGGTTTTTGCATCAACATAAGGACTGATATAATTATTGACTACTCTTGATTCCCTCATGCTCTGTCTAAGATACCTCTCAAATGCTTTTGATATGCTCTGATAAGCCGATATCTCACCATAATACAATCCCTCATTTATCCTCCATGCTGCAGCAGTCTTCCTCCTCGCAAATACAGTGTATCCTTTTCTTCCTTCCTCTAAATGCTTCTGGAGTTTCTTGGCGTTGATAAGATATGTGCCTCTCGTCCTCATTACAGGATCCAGTATGACAAGCTCATCCTCTTCTACTCCTGCAACAAGCACATACTTGTCTTCTTTAGTCTTTTGATCCCCATTACTCGAAGGTATGCATAGTATTATCAGCGCTTCCTGGGTTAGCCATGACTGTATCTCAGACCTAAGATTGTATTTGGAATTCCATTCTATAAAAGCGCCTTGAACCTCGTCTTTAGTAAGCTCTTTGGCAGCAATTATCATATTCTCTGTTTCCGTAGAGCCCTTGGATTTCTTCATGATGCCAATAACATTAGCAGAGTCAGCATCATATCCGAAGAATGATAGTAGCAGTGAGAGTGAAGCTCCTGAACTCTTGGAGGGGAGCGCTACAGTATGCTTGGATATTAATGGCTCTAGCCTGTGAATGTCAGTTGATGTTCTTTTGATAAGCAGCGCTTTACGCATGATAATGCTGTTAGGTATCATGATGCTGTATCCTGAATCGAAAGAGACATAAGCAGCATGGCCTGTGATTTGTGTTACCTCTCCTACTTTTCCTTGTAATTGTATCTTCTGGCCTATCCTAACAACGTGTTTTGAAACGTAAGGGCTTATCAGCAGGTTGGCAGCATAATCCTTAAAACCGTATCCTATGAAGAATGCCAATAATATCATGAATATTATCATGCTAGAAACCAATATGACATCAAATACCATGAAAGAGAGCTCAGCATAGTTCATCGCTGCGCTTAGTATTGCAAGGCCGAGGAAAAGTTTTACGAAGCCGAATATGAATCCTACCAGTCTGGGACTCAACTGGTACTCTTGTAAATGCTTATCTCCCGCTTTTAGTATGAAGTCCCTTACAAGGTTGAGGAAGACTGTCATTATAGCAGTTGCAAATACTGTGATAAGAACCACTAATAAGAGTCTTGCTGTTAAATCCCTAATGATATCCCAAGTGTCATCAACGATAGGCATTCCTATAACTGCAAGTGCCAAGAATATGGATATAGATACTATTATTATGGACAATAGCCTGTCAGATCCCACCTTCTTGTTCTCATGCAATCCTAGTGAGCTCCTAATAGTCCTCACTTTTCTTGATAAGAATCCTGCCAGTATTATACCAAGAGCTATTATGAGCACTCCTACTATGACTTTCCATAATATTATGCCCATACCAATATCAGATGACAGCATATCCATTGTTGATTGTATAAATCCCATAAGCATCCCCAAGGAGTCTGATAGAACCAAAATAAGTTTATAAAGATATGTGTATTGTGACCGGAAGTATGGACAATCGGCCAACACGCTTATAAAAGCAATGTTGATGCCTATATAAATGGTTGCCTATTCTCATTCAAGAATATCAACTTTTGAACAATGCAGACTAAAGTATAAATACCAGTATATAGATAGGATAAAAGTAGATATTCCTACTACTATAGAAGCTCATATGGGCTCTGCAGTGCACCATGCACTATACATATTATATCAGGAGCTATCTAAAGGGAATGTATTGTCAGAAAAAGAGCTTATAAACATTTATGAGGATGCCTGGCAGAAGGACTGGGATCCCAACATACTGATAGCAAAGCATGGCCATGATGACAGGATGTACTTAGTTAAAGGGAGGTCATACATATCAAGATATTATGCTATCCACTCCCCTTTTGACAGATTAGAAACACTGGGCTTAGAAACACAAGACTACCTTAGGCTTAACAATAAGGACAGCTATCATATTAGGATTGACAGGCTTGCAAGAAACAACGAATCATATTTTGTAATAGACTATAAGACCAATAACAGGGCCAAGACACAATCAGAGATTAATGAGGACAAGCAACTCGCTATGTACTCATTATGGGTTAAAGAGAAATATGATGCTAGTGATGTCAGGCTAGTATGGCACTTCCTTACTAACGGCACCACTCTTACCAGCATTAGGAAAGATGATGAGTTATTGTCATTAAAAGAAGAGATACTGGACAAGATTAGTATTATAGAATCGGCAGATGATTATCCTCCCAATCCTAGCGGTCTATGCCCATACTGTGTGTTTAAGGAAATATGCCCTGCCATGAACATTAATAGTATAAAATCAGAGCATATTATTATACCTAAAAAGATAGAGAGGCAAACAAAGCTTAACTTTTAGACGATAATTTGATTCTTCCAAAATATTGTTGTAACAAGTACGGTATTCTTCCGAGGAAAGTGGCATATACTATTCCCATGCTGTATGTTATTGCCCAGTGCATTCCTAGCATATACTGCATTATAATAACGAATAGTACTATTATTCCCATGCCAAAAAATACTTCTGATTTTTCTGCGTCCCTAGGGTCAAAACTATGTATTATGGAAGTGGTTCTATACAAAAACAACAACAAGAGCGCATACACTAAGTTGAGTATGGGAAAAATTAGCAAGTAAAACAATATTCCGCTATGATATGTGAGTATGCTCTCCAGGGCTTGTAGGCCTATTCCTACGGGCATTATAAGACCGAATATTATTAGGATGTTCTTTTCAAGCCTTGATTTTTTTGCATTGCTAAAAGCATGATACCAAGCCAGAATTTTAGCAGAGAATAGGAATAGGAACATGAGCAGGTTGAAAGGATTTACAAGCCCAGTAATGGTATCTATTCTCATGTCATAGTCCAGTATGAATAGTACTGTGAATGTGAAGCTTATAAGGAATACCGTGACTTCGTCAAAATCAGGCGTTATTTTTCCTAAAGTCTTTTCTACAGACAATAATAATGAACTTGGCATAATAACCAATACTAAGTGACGAATATATAATGTTTTTGTTATGGATTAATCAACAACCCCGCCCTAAAGGGCGCAGTATGTTGGAGTTAATGGTTAACTGCTATCGGCCTAAAGACCGAGGTATTTAACCCTCCATTAACAATAAAAAAAACTTTTTATTCCATGCACACTCTATCTGCCGACATTAATAGTAATATTAGCCTGAGTAGACTGGCCATAACTATCAGTGGCTCTTGCTACAAAAGTATATCTTCCTTCCCTAAGCCTTGGAAGCTCAAAGTCGTAAGGAGGCTCCATTAATGATCCCATCTGAATAAGATGAGTTCGTCTGCTCGCAAAATGCTCATAAAGCGCATAGAAGTCTACCCTTACCGATTCTCCAAGATAATCTCTTGCTTCCAGGTTAATCAGAGCGGCCGAGAACCTCGTAAATAGGTCTTGAAGCCTTGGAGTAATAAACCTTATTATAGGATGTGGTGTTTCGGGAGGCTCAGGCACATATTCTTTTACATGGAATTCTACAGCACTACTTGTAGTAGTTGCACCTTCATTGTCAGTAGCCCTAGCCCTTAGACTATATGTTCCTACATCCAATACACCTAATGGTAAATTATACGGTGCTTCAGTATCAGTCCCTAATACTTTACCGTCCAACAAGAACTCTACCTTTACTACCTGGCCATCGCTGTCATGCGCATCAGCCATAGCCATTATAACAACATTGTCATAATAGACTCCTCCATCCTCAGGATTGGTTACAGCTACTGTAGGAGGAACATTCTCTGCAGGTGGAGCAACCACATACACAGTTACTGGTGTTGAAGTAGCAGTAGCGCCCCCATTATCAGTAGCCCTAGCACTAATATCATAAGAGCCTACCATTGCAGGCACCCATGATAATGACCAAGGACTCGTAGTTCGCTCCCCAACTTTTACACCATCAGCAAAAAACTCAACCTTTACAACACTTCCGTCAGGATCACTGGCACTTGCAACTATAGTCACACTATCACCCAATACAAACTCAGCACCCTCCACAGGACTACTAATTGAAACTACAGGGGGCTTGTTTGGAATGTCAGGAGCATCAATCTTAAAGCTTACAGGAGCACTAGTCCTATGAGCATTATCATTGTCTACTGCTCTTGCCCTCAACTCATAAGTTCCAGGCGTCAATGACTTGAATTGTGCAGTGTAAGGCTCGTCATAGTCAGTATGCACCAAATCTCCATTCAACAAGAATTCTACACGGTCTATGTCGCCGTCAGCATCAGAAGCATCAGCCTCAGCATATACAGTATCTCCTTCATCATATGATGCACCATCACTAGGCCTAATTAGGCTCACAGTAGGCCTCTCATTAACTCTTATGCTTACAATCGAAGATGCAGTGCTAGCATCATCATTATCATATGCTACTGCCCTGAACCTGTAAGCTCCAGGACTCAATGCTTCCTGATTGTACTGGTAAGGCGCATTAGTATCTGTATGTACAAGCTGGTCGTCCCTATAGAATTCTACTTTAACTATATTACCATCGCTGTCATGAGCATCAACGCGCACTTCTATAGGCTCATCAGACTGGAATACCTCATTATGCTGAGGCCTAGTAATAGATACTGTAGGAGGGACATTGTCTGGAGGCGGACCAGCAACATTAATACTTACTGCTGATGAAGTAGCAGTAGCGCCCCCATTATCAGTAGCCCTAGCACTAATATCATAAGAGCCTACCATTGCAGGCACCCATGATAATGACCAAGGACTCGTAGTTCGCTCCCCAACTTTTACACCATCAGCAAAAAACTCAACCTTTACAACACTTCCGTCAGGATCACTGGCACTTGCAACTATAGTCACACTATCACCCAATACAAACTCAGCTCCAGACTCAGGACTAGTTACAGAAACAACTGGAGGCTGGTTAGGAGCGCCCGTAACAATATATCTTCCCTGGACAGGATTGCTTGGAATATGATCCTCACTATAAGCTACTGCTATTAGAGTAGTATCACCAGTAATCCTAATGGGCTCAGTGTATACCATAGCATCAATGTCGCTGGTCAATATGTCATTCCACTCCTCTAGCAATACCAGACAGGCTGCAACATCCTCATCATCCTGCTCGCCTATTTCTCCCACCCACTTATTAATATCCGTTATTATGGTCTCATTCATCACTGTAAAAACTTCTATGCAGGCATCCACTCCCTTAGGGTCCACTTCTGACAATAGGTATGATAGAGAATCATATTTGGGGTCAGAGAATACGTTGAGAGTATCTAAACATAAGCCCACAGTTGCCATACGCAGATTCCCTACTCCCACATGAACCATAATTTCATGTGCCCATCCTTCAGAAACATCTGTGATATCACTATATATTGTACGATATACCTCATTATATATTCGTCTACAGGAAGCATCATTGCCAAAAGCCTCCCAAAACGATTCTACTTTTCTGCCAAAATCATCAAGGTTCACTGGGCTAGTGCCGTCAAGAGTGTATAGAATAGTAGCTCCTGGCGTTGGAGTGGTAAGAGTGACATCAACATAGTTTTGTGCAAAGCTATCTGGAGCAGGGCTCATCACAGGATCTGATGCTCTACCCTTAACAACTATTTCATCGCCAAACAGTGAATCCTCTACATTACAGGATATCAGTGCAAAAGTGACTATAAACAATACTATTATTAGTTTAAGGTTTGCCATAAGATGGCCAAGACATTATAGCTTTATATATCTTTTGTGAACAAACATTATTTACGTCTGTTCTTTCGTTTAGCATATATTCTCATCGCATAAAGCAGCAGTCCGGACAATAGATAGTATGAGACTATGTTAAGCATGATACTATTCCATGAGACGAACACTCCTCCAGCATCTCTAAAAAGCCATTTATAAGGAAATCCTCCTGCACAATCTCTTGTTTCAGCGTCACAAGAGCCTCTAAGAGAAAAGAGTACCATGAACATTATCATAGCCATCAGAGTGTATTTGCTCCACAATGCAAACTTATAATCATCCATAAAAAGCATTGTCCAACAGCATTATATTAATATGTTGTTATTTACCGTTAGCCTCGTACTGGCCTTCTATAAGAGTTGTAGATATATCAGGATAATATATTAGCGGTCCCGAGCCAATATCATATTTTTTATTGTTGAGAGTCATCCTTTTAAGCATTCTAGAAGGGTTTCCTATTCGCATGGGACTGTTAGGATCATGGCCGAATAGGTGTCCGTGCAAGAACAATAATGCTCCATTATCCCCGTTCCTATGAGCATTATAAAGACTGTCTACTATCATTATCGAATAGTCTCTTGGTATGCTATGGTTCCTGTAAGGAAAATATTGTAGAGGGGATAGCACAGTGTTAATAAGATCGTACTGGCCGTTATACAATGAGGATAGCATCCTACACTCATATTTTTTAGGATCCTCATTATCCAAAGACCTTAATGACTCAAAACCATGATATTCTCCTATCATCCTAATAATATTATTGTCCAGATGCCTGACAACTTTTTGCATAGGATGAGATTCTTCTATAGATGGAGGGATATAATGATAATATTCTGTAACATCCCTATTGGCAAGAAGGATAAACTTCTTATAAGACAATATGTCGTGCATCGCTCTTGTCCTATCATCGGTCCTCATAATTGTTTCTAGTTTGCCCGAAATAATACTTGCTGCTATGGGATTGTATGATGATGCTATTTTAATATTGCTTACAGACCCAAATCCAAGCATCCTGTCTAGTCCTTCTCTTAGAGCATTGGTATACGAGTCTATTGCCCATTGACCATCTCCTGGCTTTTCATAGAGAACCATATGATACCTTCCAAAACAATATCAATACTATTTATAAACATTATTTTTTTGATGAAATCAACAACCCCGCCCTAAAGGGCGCGGTATGTTATAGTTAATTGTCAAACTGCTATCAGCCTAAAGACCAAGGTATCTGCCGTCATTAACAATGAAAAGAAACATTATCTCAAAGACTATAGTCCCGAACCAACCAAGTTTTAGGAGACCATACTTGAAATGGCATTGCACCTAAATAAGAATAATGATAAGTAATAAGATTTATATTGTGGTATAAGAAACATTGGTTATGGCAATCAAAATAATAATGGTAATGATGATAACATTTCTGGTGGCAGCATGCACTAGCAGTCATGGAAATCCTAAAGCTGTAATAGAGACGAACTATGGGACTATGACCCTAGAATTATACAAGGACAAGGCTCCTATTACAGTAGAGAACTTTATGAACTTAACAAGACAAGGGTTCTATGACAATCTGACATTCCACAGAGTTATAGAAGGCTTCATGATACAAGGAGGAGACCCTAGAGGTGATGGTACTGGAGGGCCAGGCTATTCTATTCCTGACGAGTTTCACCCAGAATTAAGGCATGACAGTATAGGAATATTAAGCATGGCAAATGCAGGGCCGAATACTGGGGGGAGTCAGTTCTTCATAACCCTTGATGCTACTCCTTGGCTGGACGATAGGCACAGTGTCTTCGGCAAATTTATAGAAGGAGAAGACGTACTGTTGTCTATAGGAAGAGTAAGTACAGGGGCAAGGGATGTTCCTATAGAACCTGTAATAATCAGTACTATTAGAATAGTAGAATAATGATGTTTTATCGCATCGAAAAATATCCTGTTGTTATGCCACCTGCATCATCAGAGAAAACCCTTATCATGTTCCAATCACTCTTTAGGACTTTGTCAAGCACTCTAGGATTCTTCTCTTGCAACAATTGGCTATACTCTTCTCCTAACAATCCTTTAACATTAAATATCATGTTATCAAGCCTCTTAGGACTTAGGCATGCTATCTCTACAGCATGATAATTATGCTTTGCATCATTGAATATTCCATTGTATACTATGCACCTGTCGTGGAGGTATGCTTCATGAGCATAAGATGATATTCCAGGATGAATTATTCCAAAACCATCAGGTATGATATCTTCTGTTATTACCCTGCTCCCTTTAAGACAATCATTAACAGACCTGTAAGCTGCTGATACTATTGTCTTGGCACCCTCATTATCTATGCCTTCAATAGTATCTTCTATGCTCTTGCTATGTAGTTCGAGTCTTGATAGTGAAATCCATTCCATGCCAATATCGACATTAATGTAGTATATATTATTATCCAAAAAATGATTGTTGTACTATTATAATTATTACTATGATAGGACTATAGAATATAATGTATATGGCAAAATAATTAAAGAAGGCATATAAAAGTGAGCTGATGAATAACAACCACATTATACTATTGGGAATGCCAGGATCAGGAAAGAAGACACAAGCATTAGAGCTACAAAGACAGGCAGGATACAATCATATATCATTACAGGATACTATTGATAGCAGGTCATCTGGTAATCGAAATGATAGTCCTCATATAACACACTCATACCCCGACGATATTCTAAGTACGAGTATAGAATCCCTTATAGCAGGTTATAATGGAAGCCCTCTCGTATTGGAAGGATATCCAAACAATTTAATGCAGGCACAATATCTTGAAGGAATAATTCCAAACCCTATAATAATGCATCTTGACGTTAAGAAAGCGTTGGCGGTAGACAGGCTTATTAAAGAGCACGAAGGCAATGATAGTATTATAGATATCGTTAATATGAAGATGCAGTATTATAATGATAATACTATGACACTCATAAGATGGTATAGGCTTAAAGGCAAAGAATATTATCGTGTGGATGCAAACAATCCTATAGATAGAGTGCATCAAGACATAATGCGACTTATAGGATAACCTGCTATCATGACTCAGATTATAAATGGTTTTTTATCCAGTCATAACCCCTCTCTTCTAGCTCGTCAGCAAGTTCGGGGCCCTTATGCAATACTATTCTGCCGTCTATCATAATAGCAACACTGTCAGGCTCTATTAGTCCTAATATTCTGGAATAATGGGTTATTATCAGAAAGCTCCTATCATCAGACCTCATATTATTAACTGCTAATGACACTATCTTTAGAGCATCAATATCCAACCCAGAGTCAGTCTCGTCCAATATGCATATCTTTGGTTTTAAGAGCATCATCTGTAGCATCTCAAGCCTCTTCTTCTCCCCTCCGGAAAATCCTACATTAAGATACCTGTTACTAAACGATTCTGGTATCTCTAAGAGTCTCATAGCCTCTTTTAGCTCTGATAGGAATTCTTTGAAAGCTATCTTTCCTCTCTGGGACTCCATAGCCGCTTTGAGGAATCCGCTGACAGTAACTCCTGGTACTGCTATAGGATACTGGAATGACATGAATATTCCTTTACGTGCCCTCTCATCAGGCTCCATAGTAAGGATATCCTCACCATCCAATGTGATGCTGCCACTAGACACTTCATATTTTGGATTCCCCGATATTACATGGCTAAGAGTGCTCTTGCCACTACCATTAGGACCCATTACTGCTATTACTTTTCCTTTAGGAATCTCTATGTCAACACCATTAAGTATCTTCTTGTCCTCTATTCCTGCTACTAATCCTTTTATTATCATAATAGTCACCTATAATATTTTATTTACGGCATTCTTGTAAGCGCTAAAAAAACTGGTTATGTCATCTTCATTATTGTAAATGTATGCTGATGCTCTTAGAGTTCCACTAATTTTTTTATGGTTCATGAAGGGCATTGCACAATGGTGTCCTGTCCTAACAGCAATCCCCATGCTGTCTAGCATTAGTCCAATATCATTATGATGTACTTTAGGATGATATAATGATATTATAGGCAATAATCCTGTATTATGGCCTGATAATATTCTTGTAGTATCTTTGGGTAGGGAGTCTTCCATGCAATCTTTAATAGTCTTATTGATCATATTGGCATGCGCCTTTATCTTAGCTCTTCCTATCCTGTTAAGATATGATAATGCCTCGTTAAAGCCTGCTGATTGGGCTAATGGCATCGTACCTGCCTCGAACCTGTAAGGGCTCTTTTGGAACTGGGTATTATCAATCGTTACTTTGGATATCATCTCACCACCATAAGAGTATGGCATAAGATTGTCCAATAAATCCTTCCTTCCGACCAGCACTCCTATTCCTGTAGGGCCTAGCATCTTATGAGCGGAGAATGCATAAAAGTCTGCTTTGGAATCCTCTATGTCAAGCATCATATGAGGGGCTGACTGCGCCGCATCCAACAGTGTATAAGCTCCTACCTCATTAGCCTTCCTTACAATACTATGATAGTCAAGTATTTCTCCTGTAACATTAGATGCCATCGTACTGGCTATTATTGCAGTATTATCATTAATCATGGACAAGTCATTATAGTCATTGCCCATAACATTAAACTTCATGTTATTCCTTATTGCATGCTGCTGCCATGGAACAAAATTAGCATGATGCTCTATTATCGTAGTAGTATACTCTTTTTTATTATTGTCCAGCAATGGACTTATACCATTAGCCACTATGTTGATTGCCTCGGTAGCATTCTTTACGAATACAATATCATAATTGTTAGGAGCGTTAATGAAACGCTTAACGTTAATCCTCGCATTCTCGTATATTTCTGTAGACTCATTGGCAAGAGTATGGTTACCCCTATGAATATTGGAATTATTATTATTGTAGTATGATGATACTGCCTCTATAACTGATATGGGCTTATGAGTAGTAGCAGCATTATCCAAGTATACTATCTTATTATTCTTTACAGTTCTTTTTAGTATGGGAAAATCATCGATAATACTATTAGTATTCATCATGAATCACCTTTGATTAATGAATCTGATACTATCCTGGATATTCTCTCCTCATAAACCGTTAGGAGTTCTCTAGGAAAAGAGCCTAGTACAGGGCTAAGAAATGATGATATTAGCATGCTAAGAGCATCCTCTCTACTAATGCCTCGGGACATTGCATAGTATAATGTTTCTTCATCCACATTGCTGACAGTAGCGCCGTGACTGCACTTGACATCATGGTTTCCTATCTCCAGGTTGGGTATGGGCCTTGCAACAGCATTCTCTCCTAACAGTATGATATCTTCTTGCTGGTATCCATTACTATTATGAGCGTTGGGCTTGATAGTAACATCGCCTTGTATTATTGCACTGCTATTATCAGATATTATTGCTCTTATCTTCATGTCACTCTCACTGTTACTTGAGTCATGGTCAACATCTGATTCTGCATCTATCTTACTGTTATTATAGGAGAATATTCCGTGGATAGGATAAACCTTTGCATTATCACCCTTCAATAATATCCTTGACTTTCTATAAGAGTCATTCCCGGTAATTACCAGTTCGTTAATAGTAAGTGTTGCATTCTCGCCTATTATTCCTTTAAGAAAGAAAGCAGTCTTCCCTGTAATTGTTTGTTCATGGTCATCCTGCACTATTATAAGAGTGATATTCGATGACTTATTACATTTTATTATGATAGCGCTCGATAGTATTCCCAGTATCCTATTATCGTCATGCTTTATGTGTACTGTAATAGTCGCATTGTTTTTGGCGTCTATTATTATTCCTCTGGAACCCAATGTTATAGTTTTATCAGAATCTATCATAATATTATCGTATTCGAGTGAGGAGAGTATATGCTTTTCTAATGGTATATCCTCTAATATTTTTTCTTCAGACAATAATCCTATAGCATTATTGTTTGATCGTTCTATAGTAGAAGCTTTCCTGTCTTCTTCCATAAAAGGGCTTACAACTCCAAGGCCGTATACGAGGCTTGGCTTGATTACTTGAGGGATGCTATTAGCCATTATAATCAGCCCAGACTCCCTTCCATTTCCAATGCTATTAGCCTGTTTAGCTCTACAGCATACTCTAAGGGAAGCTCTTTTATCACAGGCTCTATAAATCCTGATACTATCATCTGGACGGCCTGCTCTTCTCCTATGCCTCGGGACATGAGATAGAATATTTGTTCGTCGCTAATCCTTCCTACAGTGGCCTCGTGACTAATAGTAGCAGTATTGTTCTGTATGTCCATTACAGGATAAGTGTTTGATTCTGAATGATTGTCCATCATCAGAGCATCACACTCCACATTTAGTGTTGCATTCTTTGCATTCTTAGCCACTTTTACTATGCCCCTATAACTTGTTATTCCTCCTTCCATGCTAATGCTCTTGCTCGTAATAGTAGCACTGGTATTGGGGGCCAGCATGAACACTTTGGCGCCTACATCCTGATTTTGCATTTTTGATGCGAATGCTATGCTGATATGATCAGATTTTGAACCTCTCCCTCTAAGAATACTGCTAGGATATAGCATTGTTACTCCACTCCCAAGATTTCCGCCCACCCATTCTATAATGCCATTATCGTCTACGAGCGCGCTTTTAGTGTTAAGATTATAAGTATTCCTAGACCAGTTCTCTACACTGCTATATCTTGCTCTCGCGTTCTTCTTGACAAATACTTCTACGCAGCCAGCGTGTATTGATGAAGCGTTGTATTGTGGCGCTGAGCATCCCTCAATATACTGCAGTTTTGCATTTTCCTCTACTATTATAAGGGTGTGCTCAAACTGTCCCATCTTAAGGCTGTTCATCCTAAAATATGCTTGTAATGGTAGATGAACTTCAACTCCTTTAGGAACAAATATGAATGTCCCTCCACTCCATACCGCATAGTGAAGTGCAGAATACTTATGGAGGGTGTAAGGAACGCATTTAGAAAAATATTCTTTTACTAGGCCTTCGTGTTCTTTTAATGCCACATCCATATCCAAGAATATTACTCCCTTGTCTTCCCATTCTTTTTTTAGGGAGTGATATACTACTTGTGATTCAAACTGAGCTCCTACTCCTGCAAGGGACTTCTTTTCGGCCTCAGGTATTCCAAGCTTGTCATAAACACTTTTTATTTCTTGAGGAACATCATCCCAGCTATTGGCGTTACTCTTGGCATCAGGCTTAACAAAATAGGTAATATTATCCAAATCGAGTCCTACAAGGCTTGGACCCCATTCAGGATTAGGCTTGTTTATATAGAATTTTAATGCTTTTAACCTTAAGTTGAGCATCCATTCAGGCTCATCCTTGTCTTTGGAGATCATTCTTACAATATCCTCAGTAAGCCCTTCTATAGCCCTATACTTATGAGGCCTTAATAATGGTGCGTCAAGCACCTTTTGGAGTTCCAACGATTCTGTAGACTGCATCCAAACCACCAGTTAACAATTGTTAATTAGTTTTGGGCTTTAGTATAAAAAGGTTATTGTATTATGGTCAAATTTGTATCAACACAATAAGATACTGCGCAAACCTTCTATCTCAAATCTCTACATCTTGTACAGACCAAATACTATTAAACCAGTAGTATTATCATGACAGAATGAGCAGAGTATTAATGCTGGACTTAGAAGGAGTATTAATAGCAAAAGCAATTCCAGGGCCTGGAAGAGATATCGCTGTAAGACCATACGCGCATAGGTTTACGAAAGAAATACCCCCTCTGTTTGACCGAGCATATCTAAATACTTGTGTTCTAAAGGATAGAGATTGGACTTGAAAGGTTCGCTCGTTGCGATTCTCTCTCATAATTTTTTCCCTCAGCTCTCAATCACTAAGTACGTGAAGGAGGATAAAACTTTCCTTATATACGATGACAAAAGAAAAAATGTTTGAAAGCTTTGTATAATAGCGGTTACAAAGGACTTAATCCATATACAATCTCTTATAAAAAATTACTGTTCTAAATGTAAAAAAAAATTAGCGGCGAGTATTATCTTTATTTTCTTTCTTAACAAACAATACTACTGATAAAAAAATGAGCGTGGCACTAATAATCATCTTTGCAATGCCTAGACCAAATATATGATGGATATCTCTATTGTTAGTTATATTCCTAAGAATTATTATGTCAAAATAACCAGATGGACTGTTAACAATAAGTACATAAAAAGTAATCGGAATACGTTTTTCTTCATGATGCGAATAGGATATAAGCGGTATTCTTGCATGACCCTCTTCATGAGTTGAGATATTTCCCTGTATTAATCGAATGGTTCGGAAATTTATTGTAATCCATCTTATTCTGCTTTTACCAACAGGATCACCTTTTATATTCTTCAAGTACACATCAGTCCAATATCCTACATCAACCCAACCATGCTTAGAACCAATATCATATTCAGGGTCAAAAAAGGAGACATTATGATGATCAAAGGTCGTATTTATTAGCCTTACGTAGCCAGACGGACTAGATACTAATAAATCAAAATCATTAGATAATTTACTGTTAATCGTACTATCAGTTATTTCGCAAATCTGCGAGTCACTTAAATATGGAGTTATCAGCAAATAAAATCCTCTCGATTGTTTTCCTAGAGTATTAATATTAACCTTACTCAATGAGCATTCAAACCTCAAATATGAAACGACCATTCCCTCAGAACGGTCTCCAATAGTGCTTATGTTAACCTCATCCAAGTTTAAAGACAATGTACTGGTTGCATTAATACCTGAAGAAATATTACCTACAGTAATTATACTACTACGCGAAAGACTAAAAGATTTATGTCTGCCGCTCGGGATCATAATCCCACTGGACGACACTCCGGATGTGTGTATATTAGTATCTTCTACTCTCCAACTTCCCGTAGCTCTTATCCCCTCTGAAAAATCACCAAAGGTAGTCATATTCACGTTCTTAATACTGCCTGCACCAAGAGCAGCTACAGAATAATTTCCATATGTAATGACAGTAACATCATGCATTTCAAATGAAGAATCTGAAAGAGCTATTCCAGTGCTTCTATTTCCCATTGTTTTTATACGACTGTCCTGAAGGCTAAGGAAATAGCTAAGAAAAGAAGAATAGCCAGTTGCAGAATCCCCAAGAGTTACAATCTCAGTTCTTTTAGCAAATATGCCTCTAGAAACCGATGCAATAGAAAAACCCGCAGAATGTTTACCAGTAGTATGAACAGTGATATCAGTCAAAGAATGGTTACGCGAAATTTGTATGTGTACTCCAGTTGCAGAATCACCAGAGGTGTTAACTCTCAAGTTGCTCATGTTCCAAAAACGCGTGTAACCAGTATGAATGCCATAACTATAACTACTTGCAGTACTTATATTTAGATTGGTTAATGAAACATTATCAACATAAAAAATTATACTATTAGGCTCACTTGGACCAAATACACCTCTTTGAGGACTGCTATTTTTTCCAAGACCATATATTGATGGACAAGGATTACTAATAGAACATATATTAGGATTGCTTTGTATAACATTGCAGTTGATTACACTCACATTGTTAATATTTAATGATTGAGACCATATAAGTACTCCATAACCTTCTTCATCTGAACTATAATCAATCGTGTGCCCTTTACAGTCCAAGACGACATCACTTACATTTATTTTAAAACAAGTCCCGGAAGCATTTACATTGCTACTGAGAAAGTAAGATCCAGGCCTGCTAAGAACCTGACATGTACTTATATCATTAATAAATCCTATATGCTCATCATCATATAACTCACCAATAGCATAATTAACCAAACCATCAAATGAAACCAAATCATTATCAAAATTATACTCAAGAAAACTCAAATCATCATCCAAACCAAAAATAAAGCCAGAACAAATAAGAACCATAACACCAAAAAAGATACTAAAAATTAACCACCGATTACCCATACACAACAATTCCAATAATGCTATAAAAACCTTTCTGAAACAAGTAAAACCCACTATACAGTAACAATAAGAGAAACGAAAAGTTCTAACTGATGAACCTCTCCACCCTAAAATCCGAGGTATTCAGGATATAATAAGGCAAAAATAAATAGAAGCCCATATAAAAGGAGTCTTCTAAATTAATATGATGGTTCGTAAAAAATTCTGGGAGGAATGGAAAGAAAAGACCTTATGGGAAGAGAGAGCCATAAAACATGCGATAATAGCCAAGAGAATAATACTACACAGTATTCCTAAAGATGAGATTCATAGTATATACATTAAAGGGAGCATGGCAAGAAGGGAAATGAACGAGAAAAGTGATGTAGATACACTAACAATAGTAAAGCATTCTGGTATGTTAAGTAAACTCAATAATTTACATGCTATTCATGGAAAGAAGTATAAGATGGATATAGACTTTAGCGGATACTCTTTATGGGAATTACGACATAACAAGAAAAGCAATCAAGGAAAAGCCGATAGACCTTCACCAGCAAGAACAATGCATCATATCCAAACATATAAGTTAATATATGGAGAGGCATTGAAGAATAAGACATTTAAGAGCACAACCAGTAAAAAGAGATTGAATGAGATGACTAAAGTATTCGAAGATAAGTTCCTACCGAATTATGAAAATGGATTATTCAGTTTCAGCGATATCATAAAACAAACATTCTGGCTCGTAGAAAATGAACAATCATCTTTAGGCAATAGTCCATTTGGTAGTTGGAAAGAATTGAAAGATAGCATACAAGACAAAAAGCACATAATACATGATGCTTACAACCTAAGAATAAATCATACAAAAGATAAGGCTATAAGAACAAGATTTATTCGAAAGCTGAAACAGTACATAGAAAGACTAAAAGATTAACTTACCTCAAAAAAGTAATCCATACTAGTAGCAATGAATTATTGGAAATAAGGGTTGTGTTACAATTAAAAATCATTAAACATTGTTATCAGTAAAATCCAAAAAGCGTATTCCAGGATAAACCGACTCTATCTCATGACTTATCATGCACACAGTTGCTTATTACAGACTGATAAACCTTGATGACATTATCGTAGTGAGGAACAAAATCTGTTGCTCTTTTACTACCAACTACTGCTAACTGAAGCATTCCTTCTAGCGTAGCTTTTCTTCCACGACCAAAAGAGTTCAGGGATCCTCTTGGCATTAAAGGAACACTATCATTGTTTGTGTTTGTAATCGTTTCATGAAAATACAATTGATGAGCAATGTCCAGCCATTGGTCTTCTGTTAAACCATTATAAGGTTCTTTTGTTGCCATATAACTGTATATTGCCCTTATAATATAATCCGGTAAGATTATTTCTTCTGGTAGTTTTTCCATAAAACCCATAGTTATATGGGCATATTAAATAAATTATTATTAGGATAAAGACTATTAGTCACCAAAATGTAAAGAAATGACAGTGTTTGAATAATTTCAATCCTACTTATTATACAGGAATAACATCTAAACGCAATGATTCGAAAAAAAAAACACAAACCCTCCCTAAAAGACATTATATGTTAGAGTTAATGGTAAAACTGCTATCGGCCTAAAGGCCAAGGTATTCAGGATATAATAAAAAAGAATACTCTAATCACCAACATACAAATAGCTGACCTTTGCAACTATATAATAGTAAATATCATTATATTTATAAATAGATTGTATTTCCATAGCATAATGAAAGGAAAGCTTACACAAAAGGAAGTCGAATTGTTATCCCATAGGAACCTAAGACTGTTGTCACCAGACTGGCAGGAGATTAGGACAGGATATTATCCTAACACTGCATTACTGGATGCAACGAATGTACCTGCAGAATACTTGGGATACCATGTGGGCAGTTCAAACCAGACTGTACTTACTGCAACCAAGCCTTTAGAGGAACACCCCGAAATATCATTAAAAAACGTATTCTTCTCCCTAAGAAAAGATGCTCTTGAACACTATCTTAATATGAGTCTTGAAGAGTTTTTAGTGTCAGACAATGATGAGATGGTATATTTTGTAGATTATAAGACAGTAAAAGAGGGGCGCGTACAAACATCATATTCTCCTGCAGTATTGTTTCAAGACAAAATTATGGCAAAAGAAGAAGCTTATGAGAATAATCTAGTAGGACTAGTAGAGTTAATGCAAGAATATGATGACTGGATAGAAAATTATACTATAAGATACAATCCTAACAGATATGAAAGATATAACAATAGGAAGAATATAAATTATATCCTGGTAAAAAGTCCCATAAAAGTAATACTAGGTTTAAACCCACTCATACCTATAAGATTTACCTCCTGATTTAGAGTGCTTTGCAATCCCAAGATACTCCCCTTCTTCATTAAATACTATTCTATAAGGACCACGACCACTACCCGCTAATCTAACATCATAAGTTATGATATCCTTATCATGTAGTTGCGGAGCCGGAAAGCCACCATGCCTATGGTATCTGGAAAGCAGTTCTTTGGCATCAGGACGGTCTAGGTTTTTTTCAATATATTCTGCCGCTGCAACGTCCAGTAGCATTCCTTCTACATCATTTTTATCACGCATTCTTCTTAGGATACGCCTGCCTTTACCTCCCATAACCTTATTACGAGCATACTCAAGTATTGCATTCTTAACTTCTGGAAGCATAGCTCTTCTATGATGACGGTCTGAGAGGTGATTAATGCCTGTACCAGTACGTTTCATAATCTTTTCTAGACCGCCAATATCAGAGCCTGCAGTATTAACAACAAAATACATTGAGAGCAGTATTAGCAATATACCCACAAAGAAGACAGGAGAAACTGTAGAAGTCCCCGGGCCAATCGCAGCTCCCGTAATGCTCGGAGCACCGCCATAAGACAATAATAGTCCTGTAATGAGCAATGCTAATCCAAGAACCCTATAATAAAACCGTCTCATAGAAAACTCTTAAAGAGACTTGTGTTTAATAATCTTTTTGTTATAAAATACTGCAAAACAATAATAATAAGGAACAACAAATACCTCATTGCATAAACTCTAATTATATATTACTCAATCATCATATTTATCGATCATTACCAATGGCTTCTGATACACACATAGGCTAACACCATGTCTGCTGAGTCTCTTTTCTGACACTACAAGTTCTCTTAACTGCTCTTGGTCTAGTACGGCAGGCTTTATTATTCCGCATAGCTCTTTGGATCTTATCTTATTATTACTGCCTTGGAGTTTATATGTCATAACATAATGTCCCAACTTCTTTTCGAGCATTATCCTCTCATTGTTTACTGCATTATTGGGCAGTACAAACTCTGAACAGTCCAGATCATAGTATATACTATCAGGAATCTCCATAAGAAAAGGGATGGTCTTACGCAACTCATCCAAAAAAATACGCTCATCCATAATACTGAATAGCTTATACTCTTTAATAGGTTAATGAAAAAACAATAGAATAAAGGAAAAAAGTTTAGTCTGAAGGCTGTAAAACGGGGAAAAGCTTTGATACCAGTCCTCTCTCCCTGACTAATTCCCAGGCTCTCTTATCTCCCCTATTGAGCTCAGTCAGATTATTGTACCCTGAGTCTGCAACGTGTATTACTATGTCTTCATCGCTTATATACAGGCTCGGATCAACACCCAACTGTCCTAGAAAACCATATAGTCCTGGAGCCTTGGTTCTCATATGGAGCCTTTCGGATGGAGATAAGTCTTCTGCTAATACTGAAGCATCAACATCGGTTACTAACGGGACAAACTCACGCTCAGCATAAGTCCTGTATCTTCCATCGAGATCAAGCTGTTTCGTTCTTGTCTCAACCATCTCTCCTAGTTTTAGGCCTTTATGCTCATATTCTGTTACAACTGTCTGGCCAAGGTCTATTAGGGGCTCATAGTCTTTCCTTCCTTCAAAGTATGCTTGCATGTCTCTTTTTGCCATGACTGTAGAATAATATAACCCTTTATAAACATTTCTATAATTTACTACTTTTAAGTAGCACATATTATTATTTGTAAGTCAAATCGGTGTAGACTTTAGGACTTTCCATACGCAATACCATCTTTGCAGGGCAGTCTACTATTCCAAGCCTTGGATTACTAAAAGCATTTAATGCGTCCCTTTTAGAACTCCCCATAAATATTAGGAAAGGGATTGCTCCTGCCACTAATTCAACACTGGCAGTCATCCTGTCCTTGGGAGGCTTGGGACTGTCATCAAGTATTAAGAACTCCTTACCTTTAATAGTAAGAGCTGGATGGTTAGGATAGAGCCCTGCTATATGACCATCCTCTCCCGAAGATAATAATACAATATCAAACATTCCACCATAATCATCAAGCACTTTCTTATAATTGCTCGCACCAAAATCATCCTTATCTTTATTAACCATAAAAGGATGAAGATTACCTTTAGGAAGAATATTATTATCAACCAAATCTTTAGCAAAAGAATCATAAGAGAGCTTATAATTGCTCTGAGGATCATTAATACTAACTAGTCTTTCATCAACCATGAATATATGGATATTCTTCCACGCGTCATCTCTTGAATGCCTAAAGTATGATAGTACTTGATTAATGCTCCTGCCACCGCATAGCGCTAATGTTACTATATCCTTATTATCCAACAGCTTTTTTGCAGTGTCAATAATATCCTGACCTATGATACTTCCAAGATTATCCCTATCTTTTTCGACAACAATGTTCATACTACAAATTAGTATATGTCATTTAATAATTTATTGTAAAAAAATGTCACTCTACCAAAAACATTCCGAAAAAGTGATGAGAGGACTATAAAATAATACTATTATGCAAGGTTCATGGAAAAAAAGACCAATAATAGAATACTGACAATAGGAACATTATTTATTGCATTAAGCATTATGCTGATGCAAACTGTTAATGCCGACTTCATAATAACAGAGGTTAGTCCCAGGCCAAATAATGGTACACTGGAATTTGTAGAATTATACCTTATAGGATATGAAGGCACAGATATTGGAATAGTAGATAATTTTGCGGGCTCTAACATTAAGCAAATGCAACGTTATATTAACGGGACAATAATAGACTATGATAATCATAGCTATACTGGTTATGCCATAATAACACAGTATCCCGAACACTTTATTGATACTATGAACACTAATGTTACCGAATGCCTAATTATTGGCCTTACAGGAAGGATAGGAAACGGTCTTGCTGATTCTGGTGATGAGGTCCACATTACTATTAACAATAATACTAAGTCATTCTATTATACTAATGCTGTAAGAGGCAAATCATATAATAATCCCTGCGATAGTCATGAGTGCGTATATTATTATCATGACAGCAGCGAATATTATATTGATTATGAGACTCCTTGCTATGGCCTGATAAGCAATATTATGGATGACAATGACTATCATGATGAAACTGACGATGAATATACTGATGGTGATGAAGAGCATGATGAGAGCAGTGGAGATGAAGGAATGGATGATGGAAGTGAAGAAGAATATGATAATGACAACCAAAACGGCGAAGAAAACAATAATGGGAATGGTAGCGATGATACTCCTGAAGAAAACAATAATGGAGATGATACAGGAGCAGAAGAGCCTGTAGATGATACTAATAATGAAGATGAACACTCAGAAGATGATACTACTGAAGACTCTACTGATGACAGTTCAGATGATAGTACAGAAGGAAGTGGAGAAGATAATGATTCTAATGAAAATGAAGAGCAAACTGATGAAGAGTATAATGATAATGGCAATGGAGGACAAGAAGAACAAGATGACAGCACAAACAATAATGAAGAGAATCAGAATGATTGTCCAACAATAACAATAACAGCCAAGGAAACTCCTTACACTACCAGAATAGAATATAGGATTATAGGGAACGGGAATGACTATGACTATTGGATAGAATACTATAATGGGAGTATAGCAAGGAACAAAGCAGTATCAAAGACAAACACACAAAAGACTTACACTCCAAAGCAGGGTTATAGCATGCAAGAATCAATATTCAGGATAATAGCACAGTACCATAATGAATGCGATGGGATAAAGGTCAATGCCACAAAATATGTCATGTTCGTCCATGCAGTAAAAGAGGATGCGCCTCAAGAAGAAGAGGAGAAGTGCACTATAATAGTGCCTCCTCCAAACAATCCAGGATTAAGTAATGCTATGAATAATCCTCAAGTAATAAGATCTTTTTATACCAGGGCGCAAAGACAGTCAGCAGAATACAATTATTTTTATGGCTTAACACCTAATATGACTAACATCTCATTGTATGCCTGCAGTATCATGCCAGTAACCCATCCCAAGGATAACAAGCACGTATTCAGGCATGAGACTATTAGCATTGGAATGCCAGTATTATTGGCACTCTCAGAAAACAACAGTGTAATAGATATCATGATAGGAACAAAGCCAGGGTTCATAAACGATACTAGTAATGAAGCAGAAGAATATGAGGCGATAGTAGAAGAAAAAGCTGTTAATGATACTATTCTTAAAGACACTATAAACAGTGCTGCTATTAGGACTGTGACTCCTAACGAAAATAGCCTTTTAGGAGTAGATAATAAGAAGCCATTATGGGAAAAAGCCATGCCATATGCCATTCCTACAATGCTAATAGGAATAGTAGGAGTTGCTGCCTTTAGAAGGATAAAATGAGAATACCCAACTTTTTTAAACCCTTATACATATCATGATGCTATGGAAAAAAAGTATCATGGTCATGCAATAATGGAAGTTATGGGAAAGCCTCAAGAGCATGTAGCCGAGACTATGAGGCTGTTGCTCAAGAAGGCTAAGGACACTAAGGAACTAGAAGTAATAGAACATCATATGGAAGAGCCCCAAAAGGTAGAGGATGACTCAACCCTCTATTCAGGATTTCTTGAAATGGAGATAAAACTCCTTAACATGGAAACCATATTCGGCTTCATACTGGATTATATGCCTTCAAGCCTGGAAATATCAGATCCTGACGAAATAAACTTTGACTTATCGACATTCAACGGGTTCCTATCCGATTTTATAGGACGATTGCACGAGTATGACAAGATAGTAAAAGAAAAGATAGGGGAGAATGTCCAGCTCCAAGAAAATATTGACCTGCTAATAAGGAATCTAATAATAATATCACTCAAGGAGAAGAGTCTAACAGCAGAAGAAATATCATCAAAGGTAGGCATAGCAGCAGAATCTTTAAAGCCCTTCCTAAACAAGTTTGCAGACAACAAGACTATAATAGAGACTAACGATAAGTATTCATTGCCCGTAAAGTGATAGCATGATACAAAGAAAACTAAAACATGACATACTCGCATTATTGTTTGCCAGTGCGGAACCTTTAAGCGAAGAAGAACTGGTAAGGCACAGCAATGCAAAAAACAAGATACAATTAAGAAAGGCAATAGAAGAAGTAAAAGATGAAATTAAAGAACTTCCCATACAAATAATATCTTCTGATGCAAAATACAAACTAACTTTAAGAGCCGATTATGTTGATGTGGTAAGAAGCCTTAATCCTGATACAGAGCTTACTAAGGGAGCTCTGGAAGTACTCTCAATAATAGCATACAAAGAGCCAGTACTCCAAAGCGATATTATAGGACAGCTAGGCACAGGTGCTTATGACCATATAAGACAGTTATTGGAAGGCAAGTTCATAGTAAGGACTCCTAAAGGAAGAAGCTATCAGATAAGATTAGGGGAAGAATTCTATAGGTATTTTGAAGTAACCAGTAGTGAAGCCAAGTCAATATTCGAGCCTGCAGCCCAGAAGAAGCTAAAAGAACTCCAGGAGCAAAAGAGCATATCAGAGTTCGAAAAAGAACAGTATGAGAGTGAAGAAGAAAAATAATCATCTATAATTAAACGGGTTAAACCCCTGCTCTAACAGGTTCTGTAATGGAAGAAATAATGGCAAAGGCATATCATCCCATAAGAACCATTCCCAACCCTCACATTTATTAGGTTCCATAACACTTGGTTTTCCTGAATCATAGTCTGCTATAACAAAAACAGTAATATAATGTATTCCTTCTTTTACAAATATGTCATTAGTGTATGGGCCCTGCCTAATATTCTTTATGGACAATCCTGTCTCTTCTAAGACTTCACGCACAGCGCAATCCTCTATACTTTCATTATAATCCAGCTTTCCTCCCGGAAAAGCCCATGTACCATCGCCAAGAGAATTTTTTCTTTTACCCAATAACACTTTGTTGTCATTGACTATCATTACGCCAACACCAACCCTGGGCGCATTCATATTATTAACCATAAACAATTAATAAGAGTGCAATAGTATTAAATATTATGCAATGCGTAATATGCAATATGACTATGGTATACAGGAAATGCAAGGTTGTATGCCTAAACTGCGGCTCTTTTCATGACTGCAGTGATACAGGGTTATGATAATGAGAACATATGATACTAAATGTCCTAAGTGTGGAAATACACAAAAGTTCCAGTCAATAAAAGGTCTTACAATAAAGTCAAGGAAGAAATGCGTATATTGTGGTAAGAGCTATAATGTCAGGGATTGTCTAATTTAGGCCTTAGTCCCATGGTAATACTTTCTTCTAAGACCATTAATCCTGCTCATAATAGGTATTACTATTCCCCTGTCTACTAATATGTCTAGCCTTTCGCCAATCCATGTTATCCATATATCATTTCCTGATATCCTAATCTGGTTGACTATTTCATCCATTATTATGCTCCAGTCTATGGACGAATATGCTATAGTCATGCAGTCATCCAAGTCACCTTCTCTATCAGTCATTGTCTTGAACATAAAAACATCCTCGTTAGAGCATAATGAGAATGACAGTTTGTCCATGCCAAATATCCTATCGGATCTTGCAATCATACTCTCAGACAGCATGAATTTTGAGCATACACTTTTCTCAAACAAGTCTATTCTATAATCATCCCTTACCAGTATTTGGCTCAAATTCATATTGGAATAATACTTGTCTGGAATGCGAGGAATAAACCCTATTTGTCGTAGAATCATTACCAATTCATTATACTCTCTTCTTGTTCCTACTATTATATCAATGTCCTTGGTAGAAGATTTTAGTCCCCTGTACAATAGTGCTGTTCCTCCTATTGCATATACGCTAACCCTATGATTTAGTACAGAATTGATTTCTGTTAGCAGTTCTGTTATTCCAATAAAATCGTTTATCGTATATTACACCCTAATATCATACAGCTCTGCCCTTTCCTTAATCTCACTTAGTGAAGGGTATCCTTTGACTGCACCTCCTTTTAGTATAATATCAATATTCATAATGACTCTGTGGCTGATTCCGAAATTCTTCCTTACCTTAATATAAAACAATGCAAAGAATATGATGTTTCTTGCGCCGCCCTCCTTTTCTATAACGTACAATGAATGTATCATAATCTCTTTTTTTGTAAGCCTTTTTTTTGGCAGATAATAATAGTTCTTAATGCCCCCTATACTAATACCATAATGCTCGTATGCTGAAAAAGCAGTCTTTGCAGCAGGCAACTCTTGTTTGGTTGAGAATACTATATCGTCGTCTGTCCTATGATAAATGATTGAGCCTATAGGAACACGGTCATCAATATTACTGTTATAGTCTTGCAGGCTCTTTAACAATACTATAATATCAGGCCAGAGGCGATTGTTAAGAGCGTACTTCTCGTTTGCCGTTATTATGCTTCTTTTTCTTGCTTCTGAGAGCTTATAGAATATCGTAGACCTCTTGTACCCTGTTATTGTCTGTATTTCCTCTACCGTTCTATCATGATCGATTAGACAGGTTAGTATTGGTATGCCTGAATTGGACAATAGTCCTGTAATGTTAGGATGGTTTGACAAGAACTGGAGCAATAATGAAATATGCAGCTTTGGTTCAATAGTAAGTGTGCCCCTATAAAGCTTTACTATTCCCTTCTTATTCAGATGTGATAATGTATGATAGACTTGTTTTTCGCTTCTGTTCATAGCTCGGGCAATGCCTCTTATCCTATTATTTCCTTGGGATAAATGCAATAGCATTGTCAACTCCGGTTTTGATAATCTCATAAGTCCAGTAATATGTAATTTCTTTATATATCTTTCTTATATTATTAGACAATATGATGTTATTAAAGAAAGATTTACATACAATAAAGATTTATCGAACCTCATAATGTCTTATCAGTATCACTTGCCAAAAAACCACCAATCCATTTATAAATAAAACACTCTTCTTTTCAGACGACAAACTGATAATAATCAAAATAACCATATCTTTATAAACAATCCTTGATCCCATTTTAATAGTATGAAAAACAATGATTCTAATGATAATACTCCTGAAAGAGTAATGTTAAGGCCTATAGAAACTGAGATGAAAAAGGCATACCTAGACTATTCTATGAGCGTAATAGTAGGAAGGGCTTTGCCTGACGCCAGAGACGGCCTAAAACCTGTTCATAGGAGAGTATTGTATACTATGCTTGAGATAGGACTGCAGCCTAACAGGCCTTACAAGAAAAGCGCTACCATCGTAGGAAACACTATGGCAAAGTATCATCCTCACGGTGATTCAAGCATATACGATGCCCTGGTAAGAATGGCACAGGATTTTTCCATGAGATACCCCTTAGTTACAGGCCAGGGTAATTTTGGCAGTGTTGACGGGGATAGCGCTGCTGCAATGAGATATACTGAAGCTAAACTGTCAAAGGCAGGAGCATTATTATTAGAGGATATAGACAAGGAAACCGTAGACTACATAGAGACTTTTGACGGCAGCCATAAAGAGCCATCAGTATTGCCAGCAAAAATCCCTAACCTGCTGATTAATGGGAGTTCTGGAATAGCAGTGGGAATGGCTACCAATATACCTCCTCATAATGCAAAGGAAACCATTAGGGCGATTAAAGCGCAAATAGAAAATCCTGATATTACTATCAGGGAGATTATGGATATAATGCCAGGACCTGACTTTCCTACAGGCGGCGAAATAGTCAATGCTGACGCGTTGCTCGAAGGATACCATAATGGGAGAGCTTCATTAAGGGTTAGGAGCGTATGGGATCATGAGGAGCATGACAACAGGAAGTGGATGGTAATAACACAAATACCATTCCAAGTAAACAAGAGCAGCCTGGTAGAAGAGATAGCCGAGGCAGCAAAAGCAGAACTCGTTAACGGAATACACGATCTTAGGGATGAGTCGGACAAAGACGGTACTCGTATAGTAATAGAACTAAAAAAGGATGTCCAGACAGAAATATTAGAGATGCAATTATTAAAACATACCCGTCTAGAGACAACTTTTGGAATGCAATTACTTGCTATAGACAAGGGCCAGCCCAAGACATTCTCACTAAAAGAGCTTATCCAATGTTTCATAGACCACAGGTTTGAAGTAACAACCAGAAGAATAAGACATGAACTGAAGAAGGCAGAAGAAAGACTCCACATACTAGAAGGACTCATAATAGCATTGGATAATATTGACGAGGTAATAGCAGACATTAAAGGTTCCGATAATAGCCAGCAGGCTCACAGTCTGTTAATGGAAAAATACTCTCTTAGTGACAGGCAGTCACAGAGCATCCTGGAGATGAGACTCCAAAAACTCGCTGCACTAGAGACTCGCGAGATAAAAAATGAAGCAGAAAAGATAAGAGAGGATATTAAAGAATACAATATCATACTCAAGGATCCTAATAGAATATATGATATTATTATTAGTGAGCTGGACGATTCTACCAAAGACGTTGATTCGAGCAGGATTACAGAATTTTCCAACAAGGTATCTTATGATATTGACGAGGAACAGTTAATAGAAGAGCAGACAATGGTAGTTACTATTACAAGAAAAGGATATATCAAGAGGATACCATTAGACGAGTACAGAGTGCAAAAGAGGGGCGGGAGAGGACTCTCAGGAGCAGGAAGGAGAGAAGATGACAGTGTAGAAAAGGTAATAGTAGCATCCACCCATGACTATATGATGTTCTTTAGCGATAAGGGACAATGTTACTGGCTAAAAATCTATAAGATCCCATTAGGGAGCAGGACGAGTCTTGGAAGGCCCTTGGTTAATCTTATAGACATAGAACAGGATGAGAGGATAACAGCTCATATCAATGTTAGGGGTTTTGACGAAGACAAATACCTAATGTTTATTACGCGGAAGGGCACAGTCAAGAGGACTCCCCTAAGAGCATTCTCCAACATTAGAGTAAATGGCATTAGGGCAATAACACTGGTAGACGATTCTCTAGTAGAAGTAAAGCTTACTGACGGCGAGGATACTATTATGATAGGTACCAGGAAAGGTGCTAGCATTACATTCAAAGAGACTGATGTTAGGAGCATGGGTAGGACTGCTTATGGAGTTAGGGGAATAAGGCTTACTGACGGAGACAGGGTTGTAGGAGCAGCTCTTCAAAGTGAAGGTTCAACAATACTAACGATAAAAGCGAATGGCCTAGGAAAGAGGACACTGCATGAAGATTATAGGGTACAATCAAGGGGCGGTAAAGGAGTTATCAATATCAAGACTGCGGGAAGCCCTGTAATAGGAATAAAGGCAGTGCATGATGATAACGGATTATTAGTAATAACGAAGAACGGCCTGCTAATAAGAACATTAGTTGATAAGATATCGATAGTGGGCAGGGCAACTAAGGGCGTTAGGATAATAAGACTGCAAGAAAATGATAAGGCACAGTCAGTATCAATCGTACCGAGAGAAGAGATGAACGGGGAAGAAAACGGTAACGAGAACGCATCAGATGATTCTCTTTAATACCACTACACCATAAGGAGCCAATACGCTTAACACTAACTCTCTGTCTAATAATTCAAATGAACTGCTCGGATTATTACTGATTATATCAGGGTATGCTATTAGGCCAAAACCGGCATAATCAAAAGAATCACTGTTTAATACGACTTCATAATCGTTATTGTCAGTTACTCCAACACGATAATCCCTATGGAGCCATGAGCTTGTATTGATTACTATAACATATTTTTCGTTGATTTTGCCTGTCTTCTCCAATACTATTACTTTATTATTGTCATCTACATTCAAGAACTTCCTCGTATGACAGTATTCTGGCCAGAATGCGGATTCTCTCATAAGAAGATTAATAGTTTTCTTGTATTCTAACATTCTCTTGTTTACAGGATTGTATGTAAGATACCATCTTATGCTGCTGTCATGCTCAAAAGTGCCTGGCTGCAACAGGAAAGTCTGCACCAAGTCCAGTGTGCGTCCTTCCATACAAAAGCTAATGTATGCTTCCATAACCTTTAGTTTTCCTATCGCATGAGGATGATTGGAAGGGTTTAGTGTCATGCACTCATAAGCAAAAGCTCCTGTAGCCCTTTGTTCCATTAGACCTGCAGCAGCATCATGATTATGGAAATCGGCAATACAACTATTGGATTGTCCCCACTCCTTTTCTGATGCAATATCCCTAAGCCTCCAAGGACTTATCTGTTCGGCTGATCTTAGCATATAATCCTTATGAAAAAAGTATGTTTCTCTTGAACTATTGTATGCTGTTGCTCCTAAAGCTCTGCTGTCTGTCTCGTACGGCACTACGAGCATCTTTGCATTATCCCCATAAAAATAGTGTGCCTCAAAATGTATTAGTGCTCTAGGATTATAATCATATATTCTGCTAGTCAGTTCCCTCAGAAAAGTTCTACCGTAAGGACGCTCTTCTCCGTCACCATTATCACCATACCTTAGTATTCCGTCTACATTGTCTATCCTAAAACCGTCTATCTTATAGTATTTCATGAAGCTAAGACATGATTCTATTACAAACTCTCTTACATGAGGATTGTCATAATGAAACCTCATAGTGCCCCAAGGAGTATACTCTCTCATGAATACTGGGTATCCTTTCCTGTCAATCCAAACGTGAAGACCATTATCATCACTGTCATAACCAAATACCTTATAGTCTTTGTATGGAAGATGGCTTATAACAAAGTCTCCTATGACCGCTATTCCCAGCTTGTGGGCTTCGTCTATCATTCTGCTAAAATCATCTGGCGTTCCCCAGTTCTTGTTAATAGCATACTGAAATGGAACTAAGTATCTGTACTTCCAATTAGTCCCGTCTATAGACTGCGCAAATGGCAGGAATTGTATGGTGTTGAATCCTAGCTCCTTAATGTATTCCAGCACTCCTGATACTGCTATGAAATTATAGTATTCTCTTAACGGTACATCCTTTCCTAATCGTCCGTCCTTACCCTTATAGTAAGATATCAGTCCGGGAAGATCTGTTTGGCATATAATACAAGGCCTGTTCCTAGTGTCTACAAAATCATTCTTCTGCTTGTATGATGTAGGATGCTCATGATCCCAGAATAATGAGTTGCCCGCATCATCATAGTATGGCGCTGCAGGGTCCTGGAAGAACCTCTTGTTATTGTCCAATACGCATAATATCTTATAAGGAGTTTTATGCCTTAGCTTATTTGTTGTTAGACTAGCATATACGCTATGAGCATCATGCTCAAACTCGTATAGCCTAAGATCATTATTCCCCCAATCATTAAAAGGCCCTACCAAGTATAATACTGCACTTGGATTGTCTATTAACAGTCTAATGTTTACTTCTAAAACTGTCCCGTCAGCCTTTCTTGATACAACTCTAGGTCCATAATTAGGAGTCCAACCGGCTATATCTTTGCCCTTATCAATCCTTGACAGCGCTTCCCACTGGTAAAAAGGAATTCCCCCCATGCTAGTGTATAATGAACTAGGGCTTATAAAAGGTTGTGGTTTGTGTCAGATACGAGCAATCATCCATCCTAAAAATATAAAAATGTAATCAACAGAATTACAATTATCACCAAGGAAGGCAGTACAGAATTAAGAATAATAGCCCGTTTGGTTTGGATTATCACTTTCTCTGAAGGTATTACCATAGGGTAGTATTGTTTCCATAAGAAGAAATTTTTCTCTAGATATAATATCTTACTGCCTTCTTCTACTCTCACTATTCCTTCAAGCACTAGCTCATCTCCCTTTCTAGCAATAATCTCAGCATATCTTACTGAGCTTATCATCTTCTTAAAAAAGCCTGCCTCTTGCGACTTTGTTAACTCTCCTTCATCCTTTGGGCTGATGGATAGACTCGAATAATTTCTAATCATTGCAGAGATCTGTTTTGCTCCTTCCCTATTGGTCTTGGGATTCCAATAGTAGTATTCCTTATCAGAAACACTCCGTAAGATATGTGGGCTTACAGTCAATAAGCCTGTATCATCCGATATTATAAATTGATTTACTGGAAAATTTACATCCTGGACTGACCAAGTTAGGCTGCCGCTTCTTGCACCATACAATTCGGTTGCCACTGAATACCAAGCGCAAACAGAACCAGATATAGGGCTCTTAAGGCTATTCTCACTCTTTATCCTTCCGCAAACTCTTACTTTATTTCCTATACTCAGTTCAGATATCTTCTGTATCTTTCTTTTCTTTATAAGAGAATAAACCTTATAGTAAAAAACCACTTGACCCCCTCCAATAATCCAAATTATTATAATAATCATTATAATAACATAATAAAATATTGGATTGGATAGCAAGTCGAACGATAGTACCATGACTTGACATTATTAGTATTTCATTTATATTCTTTTGGTTTAGGATTTCTAGTATATGCTAATTAATTTCTTACTATGAAGGATATCTTATTAACCTAGATTCCGATTCCCCAAAAAAATTATGAAGAGAATAATTGCTGGGGTAGAATTGCTAGGGCAGATCAAGTGAGAGGGATGACATCTGTTGGGATAAAAGAATATGACTGGATAATAAGATTCCTAAAATAAAAGAAGACTAAGTATGATTATTTTATAAGGTTATTTATTATGAAAAGGAACCGTATTATGATCATATCAACAATCTCATCACATGAATAGTTCGTTAATATTAATAAGAATACCGTCTCTTCATGAATATTAGCACTGCAAAAACAATAAGCAACAAAACTATTATGCCTATCAATAAGGGTACTATAGGATCATTATCACTTACAGGAATGATATGAGTATCACATTCTATGCCATAATATTCAGCGCATCCTATACAAAGACCACTACAAGAAGCATCCTTAAGATCAGCATAATATAATAGCCTGCCACTATCCTCCTCTTTTATCATCAAAGTAGCTATGTCATAAGATATAGGAAGACGGACCAAGAAGTCATATCCTTCAGGCATAATATCCCCTCCCGAACCATTACCAAAAGAATCATAATGAAGAATATAAGAAGATATTATACTCTGCGAAAGAATCCTGCCAGAATCATCTGACAACGCAAAGATATATCGCTGATCTCCAGAACCAAGAGGAGTAGTCTGGGGACGATCAGATATCGATATACTGCCAATAACAACATTCCCATCATTAAAAATGGTACCATCAACATGAAGAGTCTGACCATAAGCTACAGGCAACAATAATACTAACACCAAACCCCAAATAATATTATGATATCGCACCACAAACCACCAAAGCATTATACATATCAGACTCATACTTCATATAATCATAACCAGCAGGACCAAATACACCATAAGGATCACAATAGTCCATTAAAAAACCCTTATTATACTCGGGATTAGAAAGACAACGTTCAAACTCTTCAGGACTACAAGTATAAGGAGGAACCGAACACCTATAATCGATAGGCTCAGTGCATGATGGCTGGCAATCCTGATGATTAACGCCTGAACATGCTCCTGCAGGATAATCAGTATCAATCCATTCTTCTCTAGGATTGCAACTAAGATGATGAAGACCAAAAGTATGGCCTGACTCATGAAGAGCTATGCTGGCAGCATCTTTAGGCGGCGGAAATTCAGCCATGCTTAACCCAACCCTCCCATAAAGCCGTGCGATGCCACTATACAAAACATCTGAGACTAGCTCACCACCAGAATAATAATAATACTCCCAAAAATTTGCAGAGAGTCCAATAACCCTATCAACTCTTCCATCAACATTTCTTTCTGCACACTCTAGCGCTTCACTAAAACAAGATTCAATGTTTCTTTGCCTTTCTGCATTGATAGCAAAACGATTGTTTGCCACTATCGTATACTGGCATTCTTCAATACACTCCATGTCATCCACTATAACAAACCTGAATCCTATTTCTTCATGCGTGCACTCTCTTATAGGCAGTTCCTCACGGAAAGCTTGTATGACTTCATATGCCCTCTCTCGGTATATAGAATATAAGTATGAAGGATATCCTAATGGAACAATGACAAATGTAAACTCGTTTCCAGACTCATAACAAGCACCCCTAACAGCATCGAATACCAGTCCTTCACAGCAAGAAGAAGCATCTCCAGCTTTCATACCTAAGGACGCGCATGAGGTCATGCACCCTAGTCCATCCTCTGTTTCAACACAAAAAGGAGTTTCTTGCATGCATCTTGAAGAGTCTGTACATGATTCAGGCGGCATTACCTCAAGGGTAGGAATATTATCTGGCAATGATACTCTTACTAAAGCGCCTGATTCTGTAAAGAAAGTAAGCCAGTCCTCATCAAGCACCCAGTTTCCTTGTGACAGCGGCGTTGTATCACCTATAAGCGCATATAATACTGCATCTTCATGATCAGTTTGTAATATTTCCATAAAGATCTCCCTAACATTATCAGTACCGAATGCTCCATTGGATCCTTGGCGCCTAAGCAGGCCATATCCAGTATGAATATCTTCTTCGGCATCATACGTTACAACAAAATGGACTGGATGACCCATCACAGTAGGGTTTGGCCCGAATTGGATTGTCTTGATATCTACTATTATTGCTTCAGGATCATAAACAGTGAACTGCCCTTCAGCCAATAATACTTGAGTGCCATTATGAAGAGTTCCTATAACCTGATAAGGATATACTCCTACAGTATGAGTCTCCTCATATCTGATAGTAAAAGTCCTATTACCCGCTCCCCCACCATCATCTATCACTCTACCGGTAATAATATCTCGGGGCCTTTGAACTGCTATTGCCCCACCCGTTCCTCCTGGTACTGTTCCTGATGATGGACTGGTAGCATATATACCCGTACTAGCAATTATTCCTTCAAGGTCATCTACTACTACTTCTACAGGGTTTCCAACAGCCACCCTATCCGGCACACTAACTCTTACTCCACTACCATAAATACTTCCATCAGACAAGGATCCTGGTATTATGTCACAGTCAAGCCCCCTGCACTGGAATACTCCAAGAGTATCACCAAATATAGTCATCTGACCAGTAAAAATCAATACTAATACTACCAACACGACTATCACAATAATCGCTATTATTATGGTGTTTAACGGCAGTCCCTGAGCCTTACGAACCATAGTAAATACTTATAACATAGAGTTTATTAATTTATGGGATAGAATGAACAGCTATGTAATCATATTATCATGCTTCTATAAGTTAGAATTACAGATTAGTGGAGAAATAATCTCTAAATAGTTTACTTATAATATTAATAGATTTAGGACATAGAAGGAATGTTTACAGATAGTTATTTTATTAGTTCTTTCAACTCATCAACCTGCCTTCTTATTACTTCAAAGCCTTTCTCCCAGAACTCTTCTTCTTCGGGATTGTATCCTGCTTCTATTAGTATTTCTAAGGGTGGTCTTGAGCCTCCATAGGATAATATTTTTATGTATTTTTCTATGAAATCATCCTTGTTTTCTAAATAATCTTCGTATAATGCGAGTACTAGTAGGTTGCCCCATGAGTATGCATAACAGTAGAATGGACTATGATGAATATGCGGGATATAATTCCATTCGTTCCTGAATATATCAGGAATATCCATGTCTCCGAACTGCTCTTTTAATAATTCCAGCCATTTATCTTCAAGTTCTTGGAGTGTTGCCCCTTCTTTTATCCTATCATGAGCATATTCCTCAAATAATACGAAATAAGCCTGTCTTATTATAGAAGCGTACTGATCATCCAACATTCTTGTAATTATTGATATCTTCTCGTTATTGTCCTTGGCATTATCTAGCATCTGGTTAGACAATAATAGTTCTGAAAATATTGATGCTGTTTCTGCTAATGGCAGTGTAGCATGTTGTAATATGTCGGGCTTATCTTCTGCCAGTATGGAATGAATAGCATGGCCTAGCTCATGGGCTAGAGTAAATACGTCTCTTAGCCTATTATTATGATTTAAGAGTATGTAAGGGTCTATACTGCGAGATACAGTATAACAGTATGCTCCTCCCTTCTTACCCTTCTTAGGATATACGTGGACATGGTCTTTGTCAAATATTCTTCTTGCCGCCTTTTCAAACCTAGGATCGAATTCTTTGAACAATCCTAATACCATTCTTTTGGAAGACTCATAATCATATTCCTGTTCTTTCATGTTTATAGGAGCGTACAAGTGGAATCTTGAGTAAGGATAGTCTTTTTTTGAGATTTCATATTTTAGCTTGAAATATTCCTGGAATACATTGGTATTCTTTCTTATTACTGACAATAGTGCTACTACAGACTTGTCTGTAACATCATTTCCTACATTCCTCTGGCTTATAGGACTGGTATGGCCTCTTATTAGTATTCCTTCATTATGCCAATCCATTACTATAGCCTTATATATTTCTGTTAGGACAGTAGAATATTCTTTGTATCTTGACAATACCATATTATATGCTTTTACTCTCTTATCCTTATCATTACTCGTATACCATGATGTTAATTGCTCTTGAGAATATGTTTCTTTGTCAATCTCATAGGTGAATCCTGAACAGATTATGGAATATAGGCTTGATAGGGAGTCTTCAGCAGAAGATTTTAGGTTTATTATCTTTTCTTTCTCTTCATCAAGAGTATATTTTTTCATAATCCTAAGCCTTTTAAAGAAATAATAGTATTCTTTGAGTTCTACAGAATTTATGAGCCTATCAGTATTATTGTCATCCAGGTACATGAACCATATTCCAAAGAATATCATCCTGTTAGTTAGGCTATTTGATATCTGGTCAAACCTTGTAATCCTGCCTAGGATTTTAGGGTCTGATGTATTATCAGAGAATACGAAATAATAGTATGCGTTGATTCGAGAAGCTATGATTCCTATACGCTCTTTTAGCTGGATTATTGAGAGCAGTAGTTTAGGATCAATATCAGGCTGCAAGTCAACCCTGTGCTTTTCGAACTCAGATACTAATAGTTCGAGTTCTTGGATTAATTCATCATCAGTCTTACCCTGCAGTATGTCGTTAAGGTTCCATATATCTGCCATAATAATAAGAAATGCAAGATTAGTATTTAAGAGTTATTTAAATAGAAGGGTGAAATGATATAAAGACGAAAGGATATTCATCATAATATTATGGTAGACAACAAAGAAAATAATCCTGAACTAAGCAAAGAGACAATAATCGCTATAGAAAAAGCAAGAGAAAGAATAAAGAAAGGGCATTTTGTGACAGAGGAAGAGGCAGCGATAAGATTAGGGTTGCATTAAGATACAACCCAAGAGCTATCTTTAATGGTACTAAACACTTAACTTTTATATAAAAGCATTGTTCATTTAAATACTATATTGCTATTTAGCATTATTTGGATATAACAATGCCAAAATATAATCAGTATAACACAAACTTATTTATATTAGATGTTGTTATTTAACATCATGGGAAAGGGCTCTACTCAGATTCTTATAAGAAGGATAATAGAATCATTAGCTAAATCTCCAAAATCATCAAGTGAGATAGCAAGAGAGACAGGGCTTGACAGGACTGCAATATCAAGATACCTGGAAGTACTAAATAAAAGTGGTTTTGTAACAGTAGAAAAGAAGGGTTCTAGCAAGAGATTCATATTATCATCAAATTATCGTATAGACACTTATTTCGGCCTATCTCTAGACTCTAAGACTGATAGGCTGATTGATTCCATATACTATTATATTAGCGAAAGATGGAAAGAGAATAGCAGTAGGAGATTGCTCAAGACTACTGCACAAAAAATAATGTATCAGATAATACATGATTGTGATCTCAGCATTCCTAACGGATGGTATATTTATGGGGGTATATGCGTAAAGCCTTATGATGCTAATAGTAGTTATGGTCATCGCAGACTGTCACAGAGTATAATTAATTGTGTGAATGAGACAGTCACAGAATATTCTAAGAATAAGTTTGAGTATGAGAGCAAACAACTCCAATATAAGAAGGCGGGAAAAGAGCTCTATTATATCAAAGAGGATATTCTAAAGATACTATATTCTAAGAGTTTTACTAAAAAGTCAATGCATGTACTACAAAAACAGTATGCGAGATTAAGGAAGATAGTACCTTCAGGAGACGCTTTATATTATGAGATTATTAACGATTATGACACTCTCCTTATAGACATTACAAGAGAATGGGATCATTTTGTGGATGAAAAGGATGATAGGAATTATGCTGAGTTCAAGCACAAACTAGTTTCTTCATTTGAAGCATTATGGAAGATGATAGCCATGCAAAATTTTAAAGAAGACCTACTATTAGGAGGATATTATATGGAAAAAGAGCTCTATGAACATTTCAGGCTTGATATAGCCCAGGCTAAAGAGGATGTTATAGAAATCTGTTCCCTGTTAAACGAGATGATACCATCAGAAGAGCCCGATGACCCTGATTATGATGAGTTTAAGAGAATTATTAAGGAAGGCCATAAGCTGCCTAAGAAAGAGCAGGCTAGGCTGATAGAAAAGCTTAATTCAAAGATTAGGAGAAAATCATAATAATTGTTCAGGCTTGATTGTGGGGACTTTTGAATTCTTGAAATCATTCGTGTTTCTTGTCACAATGTAGTCAGCTTTAGCTCTTCTTGCCAGTATGCAGTGTAGCTCGTCCTGGACATTATTGGGATTCTGGCTTCTTGCCATTTCTTCATCCTCTTCCGTTTTTCTTACTTTTATGGTTTTCTTTTCGAGTATTTTAAGGAGTATTCTTGCGCTTGAAAGCCTCTTTTTTATTTCCAGCTCTTTTAGCGTCCAGTCAGATATTATCACATTATGCTCGCATTTTGCAGCCCTGAACAATAATACTCTAGAAGATGCTGATATGTCTTTTCCGAATAAGTTCATAGTATCGTCAAGAGCATACATTATTATGTTCGTATCAATGTAAAGCCTAGCCACTTAACCGCCCTGCAATTACTAGAGAAGCAGAATATGTTATTAATAGTATTAATGTAAAGAAGTCCAGTGGCATTATAAGAAAGGTATGAGATAATAATCCTTATACGATATGATACTCATTACTCATTAGTATAGTCATACAAGCTCTTATTCTTGGAATCCTTCTTATCTAAATCTATTAATTCAGTTTCATCATCAATCTCTATAATATCGCCAAATTTTCTTTTCATCTGCTCTAATAATATTTGTGCAATATCATCCTTATGTAATATGAATCCGTCACTTGTCATAAAATAATCATTCCTAAAATCCTGTTCAATAACCTCTTTTCTTGCAAATCTCTTATCAAAATAGTCTATTTTTAAAGAGCTCATTATATGGCTTGATGTTCTGCTAATAGATTTTGGCTTAATACCCATCTTATCTGCAAGCCCTTTCTGAGACCATTCCTTATCATTCTGAGCCAAGTAGTTTATAGTAGAATATACCCATAATAGCCCTCCTGCAATAAACTCTGTTTTAGAATTGGTATAATGTTTTCTTAAACGAAAATAAGCATCTATTAGCTTTTCGATGTTCTCCTTATCCTCATCAGTATAAGAGAGTGATAGACCAAATACGATTTCTTTTACCTTATCCCTTTTTTCTTTAAAATCGCTCATATGAAATCATCTTTTGTGTTCTTATATACTGGTTATTGTTCTCATATTGTTATGGGTAGGCTTATTTCTCTTTTTATGCCTAAGCTAGAGGATTTACAGTCCCGCCGAGGCAGGACCATCCTCTTTACACTTTCATTATTAGTGAATAGAAGGGAGTGGTGATTGTTTATAAGGTTGTTGGGGAATAATCATATTATGGAGTCCTAAAGCTCTCTTCATTCACCAGGCTAATTACTCCAATACAAGAATCATTGTATTTTGCAAATTCATGTGGATTACTAATTGTTCTGATTAATGCGAACCCTTTGATTGGGATATTAGGAAAATGCTTTTTTAGTAAGCTAGCACAACCTTGCATTGTGGACCCTCTTGTAATGACGTCATCTATAAGAAGAATGCTTCTTGGCTGATGAACTTGTGGTATTACCTTGATGCTATTGTAATGCTCTGTTGGTTTAGGGCGTTCAGATGAAACGGAGTATGATGATTTTTGCACAGGAATAAAACGTTGTAAACAAGGATAATAATTCCCAAGACCTTGTTTTGATAGTGCTCGTGCAATCCTGTCAGGAACCCACAAAGTATCTTTTTGCATAAGATGACTTTTAGGCACAGGAACTAAATCAATATCTTCTCCGAAAAAATCTTTGAAAGGAAAACTCTCAATCTTTGTTTTAATCATCTCTGAGATTAATTCAGATGTAACTCTTGGAGGATTACCTCTAATTGAGTCACTTTTTACATTATTCATTACATTTTTTGATTTCTTTATCTCCTCATTCTTCTGACCTTCAATGAATCTTGGACAATACGCGAATAAGGAGCCATATTCAAGATTAGAAAGTAACAAGTTGATTACCCCAAACATCCTCTTGGGTTTCGGATAGTTCTTCTGGGAGAGAATCCAAAAGGACACTCAAATCTTTGATGCTTAGGACTTCTGCGCCGTACTTTATTAGTTTGGAAGGCCAGCTCAGATTCTTGTTGTTTGCAAGGTCTTCTAGGATGAACAGTCTTCTACCAAGCCTTAATGCTTCCCAGCCCTGATGCATTGTTCCGCTCTTATCACTTGCCTCTACTATGACTGATACTCTAGATATTAATGCCATAGTCCTGTTTCTTGCCGGAAAGTTTGATGGGAGTATTGGACTTCCTATTCTGAACTGGGATATTAGGAGATGGTTATTTTTTATTGTATCTTGTAGCTTACTATTTTCTTTAGGATAGCAAGTGTCAAGAGGCGTTCCTATGACTGCTATCGTGTTTCCTTTGTTTCTTATTGCTGATTCGTGAGCTATAGTGTCTATTCCTTTGGCTAGGCCGCTTACTATGATGACATTATTCTTAACCAGGAATTCTGCTATTATTCTGGCATTTTCCATTCCCTTGCTTGTAGGCTGCCTGGTGCCTATTATTGATATGCTCCTGCTTTTTGATGCCAATGCCTTATTTCCTATAATGTATAATTCCTTAGGGGCAAATTTTTGTTCAATATCATTTAGATTGCCGATAAGATTGGATGTTTCTATAGTCTCAATATTGTCATCTGCGCTCATACGTAATACCCTATGCTCTGTATTATCATAAGCAATATTATAAGCTTTGTTATACATGCTATTAAGGTCGTTATAAACCGTTAATATAGGTAACATGCACAAGTCCAGTGGCATAAAACCATCTTATAAAGGGGAGTATTGAGCGTATAGGGCATTAAGAGTCTTAAAACATACTTTTTTATAGATAAAACTGATTTTTATCTTATGGAGCATCCTAATGAGGAAATCATGCGAAAAGCGATAGAATATGGCTATACCAATAGAACAGTCGGCTGCATAATAACAAGAGATGATAAGATAATCGCTAAGGCTGGAGGGACGATATTTTCAGATGAGCATGATGCCACAGGACACTCTGAAATAAATGCTATTAGGGCTGCATGCAAGAAACTGGGAACTCATGAACTGAAAGATTGCTGGCTGTACACTACTTATGAGCCTTGCCCTATGTGCATGTCTGCAATCTGCTGGGCAAAAATGGAAGGGGTTGTGTTTGCAGCAAACCATACTGATAGGAATGAGCGTTGGACTTGGGAAATAATGATACCTTCTGAAAAGATAGTTGAGAAATCAGAGCACAAGCCAAGAATAATACCTAACTTCTTAAGAGAAGAATCATTGAAGATACTAAGATTATGATTTGGGTTTAAAAGATATATTTACAGCTTTCTCCATTCCGGCTTTACATGTACTGGAGTATTTAAAGGAATGAATTCTATTTGTTTTTTCTTAGTATCTAAAATTGTTACTCCGTTAGGATAAGTTCCATTAGATACTGGAGGGCAGAATATGATGTTTATGTCATTGTTTAAGCCTATTTTCTTGAAACCTGTCTCTGTTAGGGTGTTATCCTTGTAGTGCATTATTCTGTGGTCATGGCCATGAATGCTTATTTGACAATTATGCTTTTTCATCATGCTTATATGGTTTTTGAAGTCTTTTTTGTTTTTAGGCTCTGATGTAAGTTGATCCTGCATTGTCAGGATATATGAAGTGGGATAAGAGGACGTTAATGCCATCATAGCTCTTTATGGCGTATTCTTTTAGTTTGGAGAGGTAGCTCTTTTCATTACTGTTTATTAAAGGGCTAAGTTCTGTTTCTTCATAAAGATAAACCCTGTTTTTTGAAAGCTTTCTTCTTATTTCATAATCCAGGCCATACCAGTTCTTAGGATAGACGAAATTGGCCTTATTGTTAGGAAGCTTTCTTATCGCGTAAAGGTCGTGGTTGCCTATAAGTACTTTATTTATCTTTCTTTAATAAATTGTGTTCAATGATTTTAATTTGACTCTTGTTTAGATGATACTGCTTTTTTCCTTTAATTAAATATATGAACTCTGCATTCTTCAAAAGCTTGCCTTTAATTTTGGTCCCATCAAGAAAAGTGACAGTTACGATTGGAAAATGTGACTTTGACGAACCAAGTACCATTGCGGCATATGATAAGTTTACAAAAGTAAGTATCAACACAACAAAAAATCGGTAACTGTTTGTTGATTGAAAAAATGATACTGTTGCATAAATTAGAAAAGTACATATTAAAAAAACAAGAAATTGATTTTCTAAAGTTCTAAAAAGCTTTGAATAAAAATTATTGTTCATAGAGATATTTTTCTCAACATCCATTTGTTCCGTAACATATGATTTATTTGATTTTTTTAACTCAGTTAGTTTTTTTCTTAATGTTTTATTATATAATTGTTGTATATTAAAAATCTGAATTTCTTTATAATACTTATATTTTGAGTAAAACCCGAATAAAACTATCTGAATTGCAATGACTAATAAAAAATTAATTTTATAATTAAGGGTACTAAAAAAATATAGAGCTAAAGACAAAGGTACAAGAATGTATGAGAGTACAAAGTAAAAGCCTGTAACCAACATACTGTAGTAATCAAAGCTCTGAACTTTCGTATCAGCAATAATTCTCCCAAAATAATAAAAACATGCTGATATAATAATGAGAAATGCTGACAAATTACCTATTATACTTGCGATTTCCATCTTAATTATCTCTTAACTTAAGTTACTAGCACCCCAAATTATAACTAAACCTGTAATTATTGATGAAGCTATCTTCCCTGCAGTGTAATAACTTTCAAACAGTTTAAATTTGAATGTATAGCTTATAATTCCAACTACACCTAATAATGTCACAATGTTTGTGTATAAAATAATAATAGGAGGTACAATCTCATAAATACCAAAGAATGTTACAAGTGCAATAGCATTAGCAAACATTGTAACTCTTCCCGTATAATGTTTCTCAACTAAATAACCAATTAGAATCAAAGACAAAGGTGCTAACAAATGAAAAAACGAATAAGGTAATAAATCCAGAAGCCAAATATTCATGATTCCACCTCAAAAGCTTCCCTTAAAATAGTATTCATCAATGCTTCAGAATTCTTTTGATTTTCCTTAATTCGAGATTCAAGTTGAACGAAAACATCCATAAGTTGATCGATTTTTTGGACAATTCTCTTTTGTTCTTCCAAAGGGGGAAGAGGGACTATACAGTTCTTAATGGTTCCAGTGCCAAGTTCTGTTTGCTTAGTACTACCAGTTACTTTAAGATTATCTTGTACATACTTAGAAGATAGCCAAGATAGAACAAATTTATTATACACCAAATCATTAACAACTCTAACTATAGTAACATGGGAGTCTACAACTACTCGCTTGTATAGATGTTTTTCATTGTATTCGCATATTCTCCCTATTGTTCCATCGCCAGTAGAATTCCATAATAAATCTCCACTGATTACGAAACGAATATCTTCATACTTATGTATCGATTGAGGATCAATATATCTTACTTTATTAATGTAAAATCCATTCCACTGAACACATTTCTGAGAAATCACAGGATAATCGCTAATCTCTGTGTACTTAGGAGATCTTCCCCTTTGAATGTAACTACTAATATCTCCCAATCTCACCCATTCCCATCCTTTCGGTAATTCATAAGGAAGTTCTTCTTTAGATATCAGAGGTAATGGTTTTTCTTTTCTTATCTTCTTTTCTTTTACTAACAGTTCTTTTTCTTTCTTTATTTTTTGTAGCAGAACTGATGCTGGTTCATCATTAGGATCTTGTGGAACAAGCTTTCCTTCAACTGCTTCAGAAAGGATTGCTTGACGAAGCTTTGAAACGAATTTTGTGTTCTTTTGTGTAATTGATGATATTAAACTAAGTTTCTCTGATAAAAAATGTACTTTAATAATTTCTCGCTCAATTTCTTGATCAAAATACTTCATTGTTTTTAAAGATTCACTAAAAAAATCATCAAGGAAGTTGACTATTCTTAATTGTAACTCTTTATCTTTGCAAAAAATAATCTGCTCCTTTAGTAGATATTTGTAATGTCTGCTATACCCTCTTTCTTCAACAGTCAAACCTTTCAATTGATAATAAAAGAATCTTGCATTAAAGATATTTTTAGGCTTTAGTATTTTTACTCCATCAGCCCCTTGAGCGAAATCAAAATCTACATATTTAATTGATTTTGTATGGTCTCCGAAAATTATAAAGGGACCATGTATTATTTTTGCATCCTCGTTATTTGTGTAGCCAGCAATAAAACTCTTTCCTTGATCAATTATAGGAATTTTTCCTTTAATGAGATAATCTTTTTTTTGTATTTTAGAAGGTATTCTGAAGTTTAATCTATCTAACGAATTATTGACAGATATTTTAACTCCAAAATTATTATCCAAGAGGTACTCATTTATTAACGCAATATAAGTTTTAATATTACTCATAAATAATAAGTTTTTCATCTTAAAGTTCCTTCTTGATTTGTTCAAGTAGCTCAATGTTTTCTTTCATTGATTTTTCTAAAATATCAATGATTTCCTTACTTGACATATGCTCAGTTTCATCTATGTTATTTGGATTGTTAATGTCCAGGTTATAGTTTCTCTTCTTTATTTCATCTATACTGACTTTCCAACAGTATTGCTTAAATTCGTCATTCTCTCTGTCCTTCCACCATCTTTTCTCTAAATCAAACTCTTCAATTCGCATTGGTCTAGTTTTATTGTATGTTTTGTATCCATCAGGAAGAGGATGTTCAAAATACCATATTTCCTTAGTTGGTTTTCCTTTTTCAAAGAATAATAAGTTTGTTCTTATTGAAGTATAAGGATTAAACACACCATTAGGCAGCCTGACTATAGTATGTAAATTGAATTCATCCAGCAATTTTTCTTTAATCCTAGTCTTAACACCTTCTCCAAATAGAAACCCATCAGGAAGTACTATTCCACACCTACCTTCATCACGTAACAATTCCATTATCAACACCAAGAATAGATCTGCAGTTTCTCTTGTTCTAAATGATGCTGGAAAGTTATTCTCTATACCTACTTCTTCAGCACCTCCAAAAGGAGGATTTGTTACAACTATATCTACCATATCTGAAGGTCCAATATCTCTTATAGGTCTACTGAGAGAATTATCATGTCTGATATCAGGTAATTCAATATCATGCAATATCAGATTTGTAGTTGCTAATAGATGAGGTAACGGTTTCTTTTCTATACCTCTAAGACATTTCTCCAACTTTTCTCTTTCATCTACAGTATTAACTGATTTTTTTAAGTTCTCCAAGCTTGAAATAAGAAATCCTCCTGTACCACATGCAGGATCTAGTATTAGTTCACCTAATTTTGGATCAATAATATCAACTATGAACTGAGTTACAGCCCTTGGAGTATAATATTCTCCCGCATTACCTGCACTTTGTAAATCTCTTAATATCTGCTCATATATATCATTAAATGTGTGCCTATCAGCAGTCGTATGAAAATCGACTTCATTTAACTTGTTAATTACCTGTCTAATTAACGCTCCGTGTTTCATATAATTATAAGCATCTCTAAATAATTCTCGTACAAGAATCGCTTTCTTATCATCTTCATTAGCTTCTAGATTTTTTAACTTAGGAAATAAAACATTATTAATGAATTCAAGCAAATCTTCACCAGTTATTCCTTCATCATCCGTAGCCCAACTTCTCCATCTGAGGTTCTCAGGTATAGGTGATTTATAATTATCATCTTCTAGCTCCCATTCTTCTTCTTTCGCATCAAAGACTTTTAGAAATATCATCCAAACTAATTGAGAAATTCTTTGTGCATCTCCATCTACTCCAGAATCCTTTCTCATTATATCCTGTATTGATTTTATTATTGTTGACAAACTCATTCTTAAGCCTCCGCATATAATTGTTCTTCCAATTCTCTTATTGCTTCAATATAACCTTTCTTTCCTCCAAAGTATTTTACAATCTCAAAAGGAGTGCCTAAATCTCTTAGAGGGTTTACTTTTAGTACATTTAAGCTTTCAAGGTCTAGGATGCCTTCATCAGCGTATTTGTCCAAAAGAGCATCAAGTACTACTCTAGCTTTTTCTCCATACTTAGAGAAGTAATTCTTTTTCTTTACATTCTTTGCCCTCTCCTGTCTAGTGAGAGGTTTCTTATCAAAAGCAACATGGCATATTAGGTCAAAAGGATCATAATCTCTTCCAACTTCTCTTTGAAGTTCATCTAATAGTATGCCTTGCTCTTCTAATTTCTCTATAATAATAGACTTTTTAGTTGAATCATTCCAATCCTTCAAAAATTTACTAAGAGTCTTATACTCTTGATAAAGAGTTTTCTTTGTAAAATCTTGAAGACTTTCTGTTATCAGTCTCCCTTCACTATCATAAAACAATACCCTCTGATTAATTACTTTAACAGGAACTCCTTTGACATAGTATTTTCTAGGTCTTTCTTTAGTATCTTTAATAAAGACTTGTTCTTGTTTAGTTAAACCATACTTGTCCTCCTTATCTTTTATAGCCTCAGGAATATCTATTTTCTTATTAGGGGGAACTTCATATATTTGAACTGGTTCTCCGTCAAAGTCTGGATCGGCGAACAAATCTGTAACTTGTCTAAAATCCATTATAGTGAAATAGTACTTCCCATAATCTTCTCTAATTCTTGTACCTCTTCCGATTATTTGTTTAAACTCAGTCATTGATTGAATGTTAGAATCTAATACTATTAGTTTGCATGTTTGTGCATCTACCCCTGTATTCATCAATTTAGAAGTTGTTACTATAACAGGATATTTAGTCTTAGGACTAATAAAATTATCTAATTCTTTTTTACCTAAATCATCATCACCAGTAATTTTCATAACATATTTGGAATTTTTCTTAATTAAATCATAATTCTCGTTCCTTAATTCTAATCTCATTCTCTCAGCATGATCAATGTCTACACAAAAAACTATAGTTTTAGCGTATCTATCCCCTGAATTTTTAAGGTATTCTGTAATTTTTTTCGCCACGGTTTCTGTTCTTTCATCAATTGCAAGATTTCGATCAAAGTCTTTAGAATTATAAACACGATCTTCTACAGCGTACCCATATTTATCTTTTTGTCCTCTACTTGGACGCCATCCTTCAACATCTCTATCTAATGAAATCTTCACAACTTTATAGGGTGCTAAAAATCCATCCTCAATACCTTGTTTTAAAGAATAAGTATATATTGGTTCACCAAAATAATCTATATTTGAAATATGCTTTGTTTCTTTTGGTGTTGCAGTTAGACCTATTTGTGTTGCTGACTCAAAGTACTCTAATATTTCTCTCCAAGCAGAATCTTCTTTAGCGCTTCCTCTATGACACTCATCAACAACTATTAAATCAAAGAAATCTTTTGAGAACTGTTTATATATGTTCTTCCAATCATCATTTCCAGACAATCCTTGATATAAAGCCATATAAACTTCATAAGATTTGTCAACTTTTCTATTTGTGATTTTCTTCATTGCGCCACTGAATATTTTAAAATCATTATTCATAGTTTGATCAACAAGAATGTTTCGATCTGCGAGAAATAAAATTCTTTTTTTGCTTTTTGATTTCCATAACTTATATATGATTTGAGATGCAACATATGTTTTTCCTGTTCCTGTGGCCATGACTAACAAAACTCTTTCCTGACCTTTAGCTATGTTTTCTACGGCTCTATTAATTGCAACTTCTTGATAATAACGGGGAGACTTTCCGGTTTGGGAAGTATGATAATTATGCGTTATGATACTTTCATGTTCTTCTTCTATTCCCTTCCATATCTTGTATCTATTCCACAACTCTTCTGGAGAAGGAAATTCATCAAGTAAAAGCTCCCTTTCAATGTATTTTCCTTTACCTGTTCTATCGTGTTCTATAAAACCATCACCGTTAGAACTGTAAACAAAAGGTATGTCCAAAATCTCTCCATAACTAATCGCTTGCTGTAAACCTGAACCTATTGTATGTTTATTGTCCTTAGCTTCAATTACTGCAATAGGCATATTTGGTTTATAATACAGGATATAATCTGCTCTTTTTCTTTCACCACGAATAATTCTTTTTCCTCTAACTATTATTTTACCATCAGTAAATGTTCTCTCTTCTCTAATCTGCTTATCTTTATCCCAGCCGGACTTTAAAATAGCAGGAGTTATGTATTTCGTACATATATCCCGTTCGGATAGATCTTTCAGATTCATAAGTTAGCACCCTAAATCTGTTAAGAAATTACTCAAATACTTAAAAATTCTCTTATTAATAGGTTCGAATCACCAGATCTATTTATAAAACCCACTTACATAATGGCTCAGTTGAAAATCTCCGAAAAGTGTGCTATGCGCCACCCCGAAGGGGCCGACCCCCGGCGCATCAGCGTCACGCAAGAACATTCGTTCCTGCTCAAGCTGACGGCTACCGCACACTTTTTCTACAGAGCCGTTAACCTGGGCTCTGTAGAAAATCTCCATAGGCGTAAGCCTATGTTATAGGCTATGAGCCTGCTGAATAGTTCTGCGGTTTGTGTCTTGATGTGTTTGCCGCTAAGACTGGTTCCGAATAGTCTTTTTAGTGCTGAGTATAATGATTCTATGATGTTTCTTTGCCAGTACAAGGTGTAGTCTATGCAGTCTCTCATTAGTTTTCTGTGTCGTCCTCGACGACAACCTTTGCGTGCTGGTGCTATGCTGAACGTGCCGTTTTCTTCTAGCCATTGATGCAGCCATTCTGCATCATAAGCCTTGTCAAGCAGCAGTACTTCTGGTTTTAGACTTGTTCTTTTGTGAAGTTGTGGTATGCTTCTGGCTTCATTTCTTGGTTTTGCATATGATTTCTATCATTCATAAGCATAGGACAAGCAACTTTATTTATATATGTTTTGTTTTTTACCACTTTATAGTAATATCATTTTATTGTGACTTAGCAAAAACATAAGAAATCATAACAATTAAAGCAATACAAAACCTATTTATAAGATAATAAAAAACAGCCAGCTATGAGCATCTTAGATAGGCTTTTTAAACTGGTTCGAAAAGAGAAACTTCCGAAAGAAATTGATGAAGATAATTCTTTAGCATCAGATGATAAGGAAAACGATACTGATTCGATAGAAGATTATGAATATCCTGAGGTTCTAGAAGAATTAGACAATGGACAAAAATCAGCAGTAACAACTAATCATAAAAGAACACTGGTACTTGCAGGAGCAGGAGCAGGAAAAACTAGAGTATTAATACACAGGATACTCCATCTCATAATGAACTGCAAAGTCAATTCTGGAAATATACTTGCGGTTACTTTTACAAGAGATGCCACTTATGAAATGAAAGATAGGCTAATATCTCATTTCGAGCCAGAATATTTCGATAAAATTAAAGAGATTAAAGATAATTATGAAACTTATAAGTTTAAAACAACAATGCAATATAAGCATCCTGAAATAAGAAACTTGGATGTTAAAACAATTCATTCGCTGTGTTATCAAATATTGAGACTAGATGGCGCAAAAGTATTCAATACGAATTTTCAAGTAATAGGCGACGAAGACAAGAAAACCGATGACACTCAAAAAGGAATATCACAACAGAAAATAATAAAAAATATAATTTTTGAGATAGGTAATGAAAATCCAGACTATTTAGAAAAAGTTAAGAAATTCATATATGATTATCTGGTAGATTATGAGAAAATTACTCTAGCAAAATTAAGCATTTCGCCAGGTAAATATATGACTTTAGATGGAAAAGAAGTGAGGTCCAAATCTGAACGAGATATAGCCAATTTCCTAATTCAACACAACATCAAATACGATTATGAACGAGAAGCTACATGGGTAACAAAATCAGATCAAAACAAAAGATATCATCCTGATTTCTATTTACCTGAATATGACATATACATTGAACATTGGGCAGTAACCTCTTCTGAAGATGCAACAGACAAGAACTTTGAACAAACATTTGATAAGGAAAAATATCTTGCAGAAAGAAAATGGAAAATTAGCCAGTTTAAAAAACATAATAAAAAGCTAATAGAATCATCTGAAAAACAAATGCGCGGCAATCTAAACGATTATCATCAATGGTTATACGGAGAAATCTTCAGACTTACTAATGGAGCCATTAAATTCAATCAAACTTCAAATTTCATTTTAGAGGACAAACGCATGACAGAAGGATTGATTTTACTAATCAGAAGTTTCATGAAAATAATTAATCTAGCAAAATCTAATAGAGTATCTGAAGAAACAATAAAGACCAATCTGAAAAAAGAGAAACATGAAGAGATACTAGAATTCTATGATATATTCTTAACTACATTTGGTGCTTATGAGGAATTCCTTATAAGGAAAAGCCTAATTGACTATAACGACATGATACATAAAGTTATCGATTTGTTCAATGTAGATAAAAAAATATTATTAAAATACCAAAAAAATATAAGCATATACTAGTTGATGAATACCAAGATGTTTCATCAGCACAAGTAGAGCTTATAAGTCTGTTGCTCTGCAAAGATAACTCTTTATTTGCAGTAGGAGATGATTGGCAAAGCATATATGGTTTTCGAGGTTCCGAAGTCGAATTCATTGTTAATTTTAATGAAACATTCAAAGATAGTAATGTTATAGTACTTCCATATAACTATCGTTCCGGCAAAAATATCGTTGACGCTTCAAATATCGTAATAATGAAAAATCCTAATCAGATCAATAAACACATAAAAGCGTTCTATGAGAATAAAGACGAAAAGATCTTCCAATATAATGCATTAAATGACATTGATAGTGCTAATTTCATAATAGATGTTACAAAAAAACACTATGCAGAAGGGTATGAATACAATGATATCCTTCTTCTTTACAGAAGAAGCAGGCATATATATCCGTATAAGGAATACTTCAAGAAGCACAATTTTAAGATTAACACCAAAACAATACATGGCTCAAAAGGATTAGAAGCCAAAATAGTTTTCTTAATCGGAATGACTACAGATGGATTTCCTTTTGTTTGGGAAGATTCGAGAGTAATACAAGTAATAAAGAAAACAGACTTACTAAGAAAAGAAGAGGAAGAAAGAAGAATCTTTTACGTTGCAATGACTCGAGCTCAAGAAAGACTTATATTACTATCGGAAAAGAATAATGAATCATCATATTGTTCAGATATACCTTCAGATTTCAAGAAAGTCAAAGTATCAAAACAAGAGTTTACCGAAGAAATGCTCAGCCCTAAATTAAGAGGCATACTACAAAGATTGGAAGACGGACAAAATCCAGATGAAATATCAATAGATTTAGATGAAGAACAAACAAATGTTGAAAAATATATAGCCAGATTAATAGAAATGGGGCTTGTTGATGTTAAGAAATTTGTTAATGAAAAAAATTATGCACTGATTGCTTCTGAAATACCATCTGATGAACAAAGTCCAAGGCTAAACCCAATTAAAAGAGCTCTACCAAAAAGTATAAGCTATGGTGAAATAAGGTACGTTATAGCCGATTGGAAACACAAACAGAAAGAATAGGTTCAAAGGAAAGAGGAAAGTTGATTATAATCAAAGGAAGATGGAGTTTGAGGTGGGGTATATAGAATAAAAGGAAAGCACCAAGGAGCATTGAAGGGTCGCAGATTTTATATACTCAATAAGCTATTCTATAATTATGGGTCTTAAGGAAGAACTTCTAAGAAATATACTTGGGGGCATTAAAGGAGAATCCATATCTTTAGGAGAGAACTCAATAAAAAACATAAACGAAGTGAAAAGAGTCTATAAACTATTACTAGGAACTTCTAACAAACTTCCTTTGCGAATAGGTAACTTTGATATTAAAGTACAAGGAACATACATAGAATTAGATGAGCATTTGCACTTCAACAGATATAGGTTAATAACTCTCAACTCAAGCATTTATAAGAATACTAAAATATTCAATTTAGAACTATACAAGAAACTCTGCAAAGAACACGAAGAAGATTGCCTTAAATCAGGAGGATATGGTGGAAAATGGAAGAACAACAGCACAGAAAAATTGTTTGCTAAATCATCACCTTATAAGGATTTAAGAGGAAACGGACCATCTAGATGGAGACAAAGAGCATTTTATGATTTTATGAAGGATCTTTATGCAACAGAGAAAAAAATTAAACTTAGAAGGTTTTCAGTTTGGGAAAGGATTGAAAGTGGAGTGCTCATTAAGGATATATTAGATAAGAAACTAAAAGCGCATTATCCACAGCTAAGAACTCATGTCATGAGCAAAA
>JBLKOQ010000032.1:0-10958 GCA_047602885.1 Candidatus Woesearchaeota archaeon
CTTTCGTGCATTGCTGAGGTTTCGCGCCTGCTGCACCCCGTAGGGCTAGGGTCCGTGTCTCAGTACCCTTCTCCGGGCTACCACTCTCATGGCCCGTACCGATCGAAGGCTTGGTGGGCCATTACCCCGCCAACAACCTAATCGGCCGCCGCCCCATCCTAGGACCTTGCGTTTCAGGGAGAGATCATTCCAGAAACAATCCCCTATTCGGTCTTATCCTCAGTTTCCCGAGGTTATCCCGAATCCTAGGGCAGGTTAGCGACGTGTTACTGAGCAGTCTGCCGGTCTCTTGCGAGGCCTGGACTTGCATGGCTTAGTCGAACTCCAATAGCAGCGACCTCCCGCAGGATCAACGGGATTCCCATTACGATCCTTTGGTATACGTGTCGAAGCTGATTTCATTAGAATTTTTGGTTTTGCACTACAATTGATGTATATTACATGTTCACATTACGTCTATTACCGTTACAAAGAACATTAGTTCTTCGCATATAGCACATACTGCCTCATACCAATCTGGTGAATGGTACTCACGATACAGCTCCTCTCGAAAGAGTCGCAGAATGGAGGCGATCCCAACCCGCTAGGTATGCGGAAATACAGGGTTTCGGCACCTGTTTATAAATCTATCGTATTTGCTCCGAGGAGCCCTTACGATAATAGGATATATACCATATGGTATGGTTATTAATAAATATTGTGGAAAGAGAGGCTGTGTAGAAAAAGTGTGCGACAGCCGTCAGCTGGAGCAAGAACATATGTTCTTGCTGGACGCTGATGTGCTATTGGTAGTCTACGGGGTGGCGCATAGCACACTTTTTCGGACATTTCCTAAAGAGCCGGAAAGAGAATAGAGTTAATATGCAATACATTTGTCATTGAACGAACGATAAGGTTAAATAACATGCATTCCGTATAAGTTTAGGTAATAAAATGAGTAAAAGAAAAACTAAAAATAGTCCAGGACTGATTGAATTTATTAGTCTTATCCAAAAAGAAAAAATGAAGGAATTATGGCATAATCAGGAAGATGAAGCCTGGGAAAAATCATAGGCAAACAAAAATGAATATGTGTTGAATATTATGGAAGAATTTGAGTCAAAGAGCGCAATATCAGGAATGTTAAGAGTAGCAGGCTTTCTAGGATCATTTTTGTTGTTCATCATAGGATTTGTATTATTCTTTTCTATAAACAGGATAATAGGCAATATTATTATGATGTTATCTATTATTATAATAGGATACAGTATTTATCTAAGCTCTAAAGACACTTCAAATATCAAGTATCTCAATATTATTGCTAAAGGATTTGTAGCATTAATGCTAATCCTAATAGTTTATGGAGTTAACATAAATCCATAAAGGCTCTGTTGCAAATAGTGTGCGGCAGCCGTCAGCTGGAGCGGGAACGAACGTTCACGCTTGACGCTGATGTGCCGGGGGATGCCCCCTGCGGGGTGGCGCATAGCACACTTTTTCTGAGATTTGCAACAGAGCCATCCATAAAAATACATTTATAAATAATAATCTTATTGGTTTGATTAACAAAGTCGATTCGTATGGATTATACAGTATTATTGGCAGGGACACCCATAATAGTATTGCTAATAGTACTCTTTGTATTTAGAAAGCCGTTAATTATAGGAGCGCCTATAGCATTCATAACAACACTCATCATAGGAGTATTATATTGGAGAGTATCATATGACAGAATAGCAGGAAGCACCATTAAAGGATCATTGGTTGCATTAGACATAGCACTAATAATATTTGGTGCATTATTGTTATTGGAGTTCATGAAACAGACCAAGCTGATTAACAGTTTGGAATACTATCTTGCTAAGATCAGCCCTGACATGAGAGTCCAATCCATAATAATAGTATGGTTCTTCGGAGCGTTTATAGAAGGTGCAGCTGGATTTGGAACACCAGCAGCGGTAGTTGCTCCATTGCTAGTAGGCCTTGGATTTAGCCCCATATCCGCGGTAGTAGGCGCTCTAATAGCTAATTCTACGGCAGTAGTATTCGGTGCTGTAGGAACACCCATAAAACTAGGACTTTCAGGATTGGATGTCAGCGGGGTTAGTGTTATGACTGCAGGGATAAACCTGTCTATAGGAATAATAGTACCATTAATGATGATAACAGCAATAGTCCTTTCTAACAAGGGCAAGTGGAATGACGTATTAGAAATAGCTCCTTTTGCATTGCTCTCAGGAATACTCTTTGTAATACCATACTTTTTGTTGTCATTTTTGGGACCTGAATTCCCTTCACTATTAGGATCAATAATAGGACTAGGACTATTGTATGGGATGATAAGGCTAAGAGTATTAATGCCTCATAATGTCTGGAGGTTAAAGAAGAAGAGTGCGTTGAAAGCAAACCATTCATTGTTTGATACTTTGTTGCCTTACATAATACTAACAAGCATACTGGTAGCTTCCAAGATAATAATATTACAATCGAATATTCATATTGCTGAAGGAATAAGCCATAACATAGTATTGTTAGGACCTGCAATGGCATTCTTTATTACATTATTATTATGCAGGTTCGTTTTGGGATACACTTCTTTTAGTTTTAGGAGAGCTTTTAGCTTGGTCTTTACGAAGATTGGAAAGGCATTCCTAATAATATTATTAACTACTGCTTTCGTGCAGATCATGATAAATTCTGGCATAAACAATTCAGGATTAGACAGTATGGTACATACTCTTGCAGTAGTATTACAAACACCGATGATAGGATTGATAGCGCCATTCATAGGAGCTTTCGGCTCGTTCATTGCAGGCTCAGCAACTGTTAGTAATATAATGTTTGGAGCACTGCAGAATACCGCTGCTCAGAGCATAGGATACAATAGTACAGCAGTACTGTCATTACAGACTGTTGGTGCAGGAGCAGGCAATATGATAGCACTAAACAATATAATAGCAGCGCAGACCACAGTAGGACTGCAAGATAAAGAAGCAGAGATATTCAAGAAGACCATAGTTCCATGTCTCATATACCTATTGTTCGCAGGAGTCATAGGAGTGATTATTGGATTGGTTTGAAGAATAATAATCAACAACCTCACCCTAAAGGGCGCGGTATGTTGGAGTTAATGGTCAACTACTGTCGGCCTAAAGACCGAGGTCTTTAACCTCTCCATTAACTAATAAAACCAAATGCTATATTTTTTTAGATAAAACAAAAAGGATTATATACTAATAAATTTATGAAGTTATCTATGAACAATAAATGGCTATTGTGGATTGTCATAATGCTGTCAATGACTGTTCCTGCAAAGGCTAACCTGATAGTACCATTAGCAATGGAGACCATACCATTCTATCCTATTTTTCTGCTCATAGAAATACCTATATTCTGGGTTTTTGCAAGGAAAGTATTCGATATTGATACAACATGGAAAACTATCATAGGAAGTGTGGCACTTGCCAATATAGTATCATCATTTGCAGGAGTATTCTTCGTACTTCCCACTGGAGGGCTAACTACACTAATACCTTATTTTATATTGACTATGATAATAGAGTATCTTATAGTATGGGCATTTTATAGGCATCACAGCAATAAGGCCGATATTCTATACTCAGTATTTCTTATGAACAGTGTCAGCTATGCTATATTCGTACTGCTGACTTTCGGATAATCAACAAACCCGCCCTAAAGGACGCGGTATGTTGGAGTTAATGGTTAAACTGCTATCGGCCTAAAGACCAAGATATATAACCCCTCCATTAACTAATAAATAATACCACGTTGAAACAATAAGCCTCCATGGTTGCACAAGGTTACTAAGAAAAAAAAACCTGGTTAGTTAAAAAATTCTTATTCTTTTGATTTAGTGCGCATCTTTTCTTCCAAAACCATAGCTCGCTTTTCTAAATTACCTGCCGTTTCCTTCAATATTCTAACGGAGGAATCATTATTATCGTAAGGAGCTATAATTCTTCTTATGTGTGACGCGGTAGTTCTGAGAACATACCTGTCCTCAGCAGCTACTAGAGCAGGATAACCTTTATTTCCTTTACTTAAATCATATGGACTGCTCATGTATTGTTGCGTATAAGACTATTATTTAAAGATTTGTTTTGATGATTGCCTTTTGGTAGAGCATTTTACGAAAATGACAATCAAACATTCATTGTATTTCAAAAGTAATATTTGTATTAATCCTCAAAAGAAAGCTACAAAAGTAAACAATCCAGCAGTAATTATAGTAATAGCATATACTATCTTATTCCATGCCCATACTTTAGAGCCGTCCAGTGGAGGGATGGGAAACATGTTGAACAGTGCGAGCCAGGAGTTTATGCTAAAGCCAAAAGCACCTATCATCTGCACTATGCCACTTCCCAGTATGGCTAGTGGCAAAAACAATAACGCCAATACTAGATTAGTCCACGGTCCTACTACTGATATTATGCCATTCTGCTTATTAGTTACTAAACCTCTAATATATACTGCTCCTGGAGCTGCGAATACTATGGGCAAGAATAGTGCCATGACAATCGCCGCTAAGAGCATCTTGTCATCAGCTACAAATTCCGCCTTATGACCATAATATATTGCTGATACCTTGTGAGCTATCTCATGAAGCAAGAATCCTATGCCTGCAGTTAGCATTATGATAACAAAAACTATTATGAATGAAGTGTCAAAAGACCTAGAAAAGAGCAGAGAAAATGCAAGGCTTAGACCAAACCACGCCTTTACCAAGTCTATTCTCTCAGAAGTACTAAACCTTATGTTGCTTATACGGAAAGATTGCATAAAGCATGTCCGATATAGTTGAATTATAAGCTTTATGTATGTGCATAGTAACAATGAAGCCATAACATTTTTTCATTTTTACTATAAAACTATACAGTCTACAAAAACTACAAAATATTCTTAATCACTCTATCATAATGACAAATGTTTAATATACTCTCATTGTTTATGACAATGCAATGAAAAGACTCATAGTAGGCACGTATTGTTTCCTAACCAAGATACACCTGATAGACCTAAAAGGAAAGTTAGAGATGAAATACAGTTATGTGAGGAATCATTTTGACCACATAATAATAGATTATAACAAGAATACCAAGATTAAGATAGCACAAGACGGACTGGTATATCTGGACACCACTGATTTTACTAAGACGCCGCTAGAATGGTATAATATACTAAGAGAAGGAGTCCTAAAAAAGGTGGTCATGGAAGATGACGAACTCTCATTCAGACAGATGATACTAAAAAAAGAGCCTGTAATAATAGTCATTACTGACAGTTTTGACAAAAAAATATTTGAGAGTACCGGAAGAAAATATGATTACACTATGAAGGCGTCGTATGGTACTAAGCATTATGGTCAAGGACTGGTAGTATTCGAAAAAATGAAGTTAACCAAACTAAAAACAGAAGAGCTTATAGAAACACAATTATTCTTTGCCGACTACCAGGAGTTTGCGAGGAGACTGTTAGAATACAATCAGGCTATATGGGATGAGGTCAGCAATGTTAGGATGAGAGAACAGTTAAGGTTTAAGGACATTCCTAACATGATAAACGATCTTGTAGAATACAAGAGGGTTATAGGAACTGCAATAAGCCACATACAGCTAATAGACCATTTTCTTGAGAGAAGAAAAACATATTGTAATATACGAAAAGAGCTTGACGAACTCAAACTGTATGATTATGACGAGCTAAAAGTACTAAACAAGTATGTAAAAAGTCAGTTCTACAGTACCAAAGAGCACATAATGAGTACAGTAAGGCTTACAGAGGATTTGTATAAGGAGAATGAACAAAAAGAATTCAACATACTACAAGTAATATTTGCTGTAGGGACAATAGCAGCAATAGTAAGCCTTGGTGCAATGCCAGGAGCAAGGTTGTATATGGAGATTACCGGCAATACAGTAGCAGGAGAGATGATATCATTTAATACTCCAGACCTAATATTCTGGACTATTATCAGTATATCTATAGGGATATTCTTGTTCGTACTACTGAACTATTTCTTCTTGTCAGCCAAGAAGCTGAGAATAGTAAGCCTCTTCAAGAAAGAATAAATATTATGATAGCATTCCCTCAATAATGCGAGCAGCTCTCTCAATATGTCTATCATCATTCCTGCCAGTAACATAAACGCCTCTAAAGTCAATGCTCATAAGAGGACTATTATAGTCGTCTACTACCGTAATCATGTTCTCCCCTTCCCAGTCTTCCCATGATATGACTGCTATAGGAATCTTTTCAGGATAGTATTCACAAGGAATAATAGTATACTTTTCATTGTTGTATTCATCATCACATCCAGCCATCATCACTCCGTGAAGCTGACTCTCAAGAACAACCATGTTTTCAGGAGACAATATAGTATATCCCTTCCTAACAGTAATGGTCTTTAGCCCTGCAGATTCCATAGTAGTAGGGGGCCTGCTGGTAACAGCATAACTAATGTTCCCTAATCTTAGTAGTTCAAATGCCTTAGGACTGGAATCAACATGCATTAGACTATCATCTCCTATATAATGCTGCATATTAGCACATGCATGAATCACAATATCACTATTAGGGTTATTGGAGCATGAAACAATCATAATCGCTATAGCCATCAATACTAATATTCTTATCATATCAAATCACCTATCATATCATGAATGTTATTAGGAGAGCATCCTATCATTATAGCATTATTCTCTGACAATACATTAGTAATAATACTATTGACTTCACTAACCTTCCTTCCTTTCAAAGACTCTTCTATCATACTAATAGTATTTTCAGGGTGCAAGAAGAAATCACCCGTAATACTAATGCTTTGTATTATATCATCTTCTAATACTATGGATATTCTTACCAGCTTTCCATTACTTACTTTCTTTATAATGTTTCTTGTTATCTTTGCCATAGCCATTCACTACTACCATACTTATTATTCTTAAGGCTAATTGCTCTTTCCATTTCATTATGGCTAAGCTCATCCTCTCTTAACATTATTTTCATAGACCTCTCATATTCTGTATTGATGCCTTTAATCAGGCTCTCAGAATCTATTTCCATAATCCTGCTAATCCATGTTACTCTATCCTTAATACTGCTTATATGCTTGTCAGTAATCTTTTCGTTGCTAATCCTCAAGTATCTTGTCATGGCTTCAATATCAAAGTCTAATAGTATAGTGCCGTGCTGCAGTATGGCATTATGCATCCTCGTCTGAGCATTCCCGCTTATCTTCTTTCCTTCTACTATGATGTCATTGATTCCTGAAAACACTGCTTTAACTCCTATGCTATTAAGATAGTCTATTATTGGCTGTGCTATCTTCTTGTATGATGATAATATGTCATGGTATTCGGGCGATTCTCTTATTATAATACTATAGTTTATTTCTCCTCTGGGATGCTTATAGACAGCTCCTCCTCCTGTCATCCTCCTAAAAATTTCAATATTATCCTCTACACATTTTTCATAATACAATTCTTCTTTAGGAGACTGGAAGAATCCTATGCTGACACTCGGATGGTTCCAAGAATACCATCTTAATACGGGACTGCTATCTGTATTTCCTACACTTATCATTAATGACTCGTCTATAGCCATATGCATATAGCCGTCAGTTTCTATAGGAGTATTAATAAGTCTCCATTCAGTTCGCTGCATTCCTCATCACTTCTATCTTTCGTGAGAGCATCCTCGCACATACTGTTATAGGCTCGTGTATGGGAGCACTCGCAGGATTATACACTGTTTCTACCTTAGACAATACTCTAATATCAATATTGTGTGTTATTGCAAGACTGCACATGTTTATTCTTCCTGCAACATCCTCCCCTCCTATAATCTGCACTCCTATAAGATTATATTCTAGGTCTGATATCATCATTACAATAAGCCTTTTGGATTCAGGATAATATCCTGCCCTAGTAGAGCCTTCTATAATCATGCTAGCACATTTCATCTGCTTACTTCTTGCCTCTCGTAATGTTATTCCTGTGGATCCAATGATAATATCTCCAATCCTGGTAATACTGGCTCCCATTACAGGACTGTATTTATCATTCCCTCCTAAAAGATTAGCGGCTATTATCATGGCAGACTGGTATGCTATGCTCCCAAGCATCATACAATCATTATTATTATGATGCAATCTTTTCATCTCTATGCAGTCTCCTGCAGCATAAATATTATCAATACTAGTCCTGAAATGATCGTCTACTATTATACCATTGCCTGTAGTTATTCCAGCATCCACTGCCAATTGTATATTAGGTTGTAGTCCGTGACATAATGCTAAGATATCATAATCGTAAGATCCACTCTCAGTATATACCCTTTTATCATCAGCTCTAGTAATCTTAGTATTGGTCAAGACTTTAATGCCAAGATTTTCTAAGTATTCTTTTACTCTAGTGCTCATCTGATTGTCTAACATACTTCCTAATATAATATCATCATATTCTATTAGTGTAACATCCAACCCTCTCATTATACTGCTGTATGCAAGCTCTGTTCCTATGAGCCCTGCTCCTACAATCACTATCCTCTTACCATTCTCCATAATATTATGGATCTTTTTTGCATCATCAATAGTCCTCAGATATACAGTATTGGCATTATCACTAATATCAAAAGGTGGTTTTTTTGGAATGCTTCCAAGAGCATATACAAGCTTCTCGTATTCTATTACTTGTTCTTTTCCATCGAACTCCACTATTACTTGGTTATTATTAGCATCTATACTTTTTACTCTCGTATTCTTCATGAGGCTTATAGATTCGCGAGCATAATCCTCATCTTTCATTACGAATATATTGTCAAAGCCAGGTATCTCTCCTGATAGAACATATGGTAGGCTACAAGGGCTGTACTCATTATACATCGTGGATTCTATTATTGTAATACTAATGTCCTTATCTTTTTTTCTCAGCTCTAATGCTATGCTCGTACCCGCACTGCCCCCTCCTAGTATTACTATGCTCATAATATCATTCCATATCGTTAGAGTCCTTAAGCTCATCGTATTCTTGAGGATTGTCAGCCTCTACTATTACTATCCATTCGTCATAAGGATTCTTGTTTAATAGGGAGGGCTCGTCAAAAACATCCATATTTATGTCGACAATCTTTCCTGATATTGGGCTGTGGACGTGACCGCTCCACTTGGCACTCTCTAGAGAGACATATACGTCGCCTTTACTAATCTTCTTTCCCTTATCAGGCAATTGTACGAATACGAATTCTGAGACTTGCCCAGCTGAACCCTGTGTTATTCCCATCATATAATTGTCTCCTTCTTTCTTAACCCATGTATGACTGCCGTCATACTTCCTGTCATCAGGATACTCTCCCATTGTTATTCCCCCTTCTCAGTTTGTATATTTGCATTACGAATATTGATACTATAACAGCACCGCCAAATAATGCAATAGTTCCTAGTATGTCATTCATTATATCAGGAGCGGCAATGAGTGCTATTCCGAGGAATAACATTATCATACCGCCTATAAGCTTCAAAGCCCTGCCGTGTGTCTCTTCAAACTTGCCAAGCTTCAAAGTTATTACTGCGAACAGGAATATTCCTAGCTCTACGCTTAGATAGACTAGAACATACAACAATAATAGGCTGTAGAATGCGAGTCCTGTAACCTCATTGTATGCTATTATCTGGCTCCAAACCATTGGGAATCCTGCAGTGCAAGGCAATTCTACCAGCGTAATTCCAAGCGCCATTATCGTAGTCATTAATATGAGGAGCGGTATGCTCATACCAGGCCTCATGAGCATCCTCATCCTCTTGAATATTCCTGGCTTTGCCTTGTCCGATATTGTAAGAGAGATTCCTTTCTTATACCAGAAATAGTCTTTTATGTTAATCATTGCAAATCCTATTGCTATTCCTCCTACAAGCAATCTTATCCAGAATAGGTAGCTCACATAAGCAAATACGTGCAATAATCCCAGTATGAACAACCCGTAAGCCATACTAGTAACCAATAAGTATGTTATACCTACAATGAATATCCTTTTCCTCGAACCCGAGTGTATCACTATGCCAAGAAGGAACATTAATACCCATAAGCTGCATGGATTAAACCCGTCTACAAATGCTATTATTAGGGTTAGGAAGAATAATGAGTGCTCATCTCCTATAATATCTCCAAAAATAGGAACAGTAAAACGTGGCTCTTCATCATCCCCCTGCAACAGAAGGTTAATGTGGTCTTTTATCTCCACTCCTTTTTCGTCATTAAACCCAGACCAATGCTTGTCGCCTATAAAAGTAATGGGAAATGATACAGGTTTAATACTATAATCTTCTGCTTTTTCAGATGCTTTCTGTTTGTTATCAGGATTATTATACACTTCATAGTATTCTATGTTAATTTCAGGATACTCCTCTTCAAGCTCTAGCATGAATGTCTTTTGTCTCTCACAAAAAGGACAGCCATCCCCATAATAGAATTCTACAGTAATATCATTGGATGCCAATACTTGGGGAGCCAATAAGAATAATAGTGCTATTATTGTTATGAACTTGTATATATTAGTCTGATATGGCCTTTTCATAGTAATCCTCCGATCTAATAATTTCCATAATATTCAATATTCTGTCATCACTAATACTGAACAATACTTTTCGACCTACTTTCCTACCAGTAATTATACCTTCCCTTGCAAGTATTGAGAGATGTAATGATATGGTAGGTTGGCTCTTATTAAGCAACGGCATCATTTCACAAGCACAAGTCTCACCCTGCCTCAATAAGCATAATATTTCCAGTCTAGTAGGGTCAGACACCATCCTCAAAAAACGCTTGTCACAACACATAAAAAAAGTATTGGCGAGCACCAATATATAAGTGTTATGGTCACTCAGGCTCTGTAGAAAAAGTATTTAACCCAAAGCAGCCTTAGGGCTGCTATTGGGGGTGGAGGCGGGCTCCACCATGGGA
>JBLKOQ010000033.1:0-10654 GCA_047602885.1 Candidatus Woesearchaeota archaeon
AGAGCAGGATGTTAACGTGATATTTACTCAACAGTCAAGCACAAAAATGTATGAATATCTTCTTGGTAAGAGTGGCATATTAATAAACCATAATAATTCTACGCAAAATGAGGCTTTGACCAAAGCAACCCTAATAGCAAAAGAGAAGTCGAGAAGACAAAAGAAACCGATACCAGTAGAACAGTTAATAACAATATATTATAGACAGATAGGCAGATAATAATGGGATATACTGCTATAGAAAAAATAATGATGGAAGCAGGGCAGACAGACAATATAAGGCCTGGTATGAAGATAAGAGTAACACCATCATATTATCTATCGCATGACAATACAGGAGAAATAATAGACAAGTTAAGAGAAGTAGAATTACTTGCCAGAGAAAGAGCACGAAATAAAAATATTAAAGTGGCTCCCAATAATCCAAATAAAATAGTAATAGCATTTGACCATACTGTCGGATCAGAGAATCCCCTGCACAAATTATATCATGATAGGACAAGAGAATATGTAAAAGATTATCCCGAAATCAACTTTTATGATGATACTGCAGGAGTAAGCCACCAAGTATTCATGGAAGAAGGGTATGCGCAGCCCGGATCATTAGTTATTGGAGCGGACAGCCATACTACAATGCACGGAGCCGCAAATTGTGCAGGCATACCCATAAACAGGACTGAAATGGCAGGATTATGGATAAGAGATTATATAATGCTAAAGGTTCCTGAAACAATAAAGATAGTATTGGACGGAAACCTTTCCAAAGGAGTATACAGCAAAGACATAATGCTCCATATACTAAGCAGTCTAGGCAGTAGCGGTGCTAATTATAAGGCAATAGAATACCAAGGCAACGGTATAAACGGATTATCAATGTCTGAGAGGATGACACTAACAAACATGACAGTAGAAATGGACGCCAAGACAGCCATAATGCCATATGACGATACATTAAGAGATTATATAGAACAAACAACTAAGGGAAACTTGGGTAGGCCCATAATACCGGATAAGGATGCAAATTATTATGATACTATAATGGTTAACTTAGAATCATTAGAAGCAATGGTATCATATCCTCACAGCCCAGAAAAAGCAGTCCCAGTAAAGGATACAAATAATATTAGAATAACTCACGCATATATAGGAAGCTGTACTAACGGAAGATACGAAGACCTTGAAATTGCAGCTAGAATAGTTGAGGGAAGAAGAATCGATCCCAAAGTACATATGATGGTATATCCTGCAAGCAAAAAGATAGATATTATGGCAAGAAAGAATGGTGTTTATCATACATTAACCGAAGCGGGAGCTAAGTGGATGATACCTGCATGCGGACCATGCTTTGGAGCGGTAGGAAGTATACTAGAAGAAGGCGATGTATGCATATCATCAAGCAACAGGAATTATAAGGGAAGGATGGGCAGTCCTAAATCATTGGTTTATCTTGCAAGCCCTGCTACAGTAATGGCGTCAGCAATAGCAGGAAGAATAATAAGTGAGGAAGAATTATGATAATAAAAGGCAGAGTACTAAAGTATGAAGGGCCTGAAGCAGATAATATTAACACTGACATGATATGGCCGGGCTCATTAACATACCATAAGGTAAGTCAAGAGGATATGAGGAGCATGGTCATGAACAGATATGATTCTAGCTTCCAAGAAAAGTCGAAAGGAGCAAACATACTTGCAGTAGGATACAATTTTGGGTGTGGCTCTAGTAGGGAACAGCCTGCATATGCACTGAAATATTCAGGTATAGAAGCTATAATAAGCCCTCAATTTGCAAGGATATTTGAGAGGAATGCTCTTGCAGCAGGAATAGCAGCCATAACAAGCAAAGAATTATATGAATGCATGAGTACAGGAGATGAGTCTATGATAGACTTGGAACTTGGAATTGCAGTAACCAAAGACTATCATAAAAGATTTGAATATGATAATATGGATGCATGGCAAGTCCAGATGGGAGGTCTTATAGAACTACTTGCATATGAAATAATAACAAGCACCAATAATAATTAGACAGTTGCCTCCTTCTCAGTACTGCTTGAGGATACCGAAACCATTATAAGTGTTCTTTTATTAATATAAAGTATGCTGTTTAAGATAGATAATAGGATAATTAGTCTAATAACACTATTAGTTGCTATTCTGTTATTTACAACTTCTTGTATTACTGATAATGAGGGCCCTCTAGAAGGTTCGGACGATAGAATTAACGATCAAGAAGAAACATACGTGGACCCCATGAATGGCGAATGGGTATTATGTGCCATAGAAAACGAGTATTGTTATTTTGTAGGTACAGCATTAGTAAGGTACGGCACAGAAAACCAGTATCACTACCAGACGCATGAAGATGGGGTGGAATGCGCGAACTCAGTATTTGGAGATCCTAATATTGGAAGAGACAAAAAATGCTATTACACTGCTATAGAAGACATGGGCATAGTAGAAAATGGTGAGGACACTAGAGAAGACGAAATTATATATGATAATAAAGGAGGAATAGCAGAGCCTGGAGATTTACTGGAAAACATTAGATATTCTGGACCAGTAATTATTGGCCAGGGAGGCACTTACAGAGGGGCTTGGAAGAGTACAAGTCCAGATATTCCTGCAGTAACCATTAGGACTGATGAGCCTGTAATAATAGAGAACTCTCATACAAAAAGCATTTCAGCTCCGCACATTAAATCCGATGTCGGATATACTGCTAACTTGATAATAAGGAATGTAACTGCAATAGGCATAAGTCCTAACACTAGCGGGCAGTATCCGGGAAGGTTTATACACCTAGACACTTATACAAGTCTTGAAGTTAGCAACTCGTATTTAGAGCAGACCAGCGGCATATACCTCCATCAGTCCACTGATGGTGGAATAGTCAATATTACAAGAAACATAGCCAAAAATATTGACGGCAGAAGATCTGATGGGAGGGGAGGATACCAAGGAGAGCATCGTGTACAATTCGTACAATTTGACAAGGGCAATAATATGATAGGCACAGAAATATCTTGGAACAAGATTGTCAATGAGCCTTACAACAGCAGGGTTGAAGACGTTATAAGCGTAGTTACAACGTCAGGGCACAGCAACGATCCCATAATGATACACAATAACTATATTAGAGGTGCATACCCTGCAGATCCATTGAGAGACTCGTATAGTGGAGGGGGAATAATGCTTGGTTATGGTCGACTAGGAAATAAGTATTTGCACGCATTCGAAAACCACGTAGTATCAACATCAAATTATGGAATAGCAATGTTAGGGGGAGCACATAACAGGATATACAATAATAGGATAATCTCATGCGGATACATCAACAGTCCTACAGACGGCTCTAGAGTGTTTATAGAATCACAGAATGTTGGAGTGCTAATAAGAAATGTGCATAACAATCCTTCTTTTGAAGACAATATAGGATACAATAATGACATTGGATGGATGAACACTACTTTGACTAGGAATGACTGGCATGTTGCTGATGCTGCAGAGTGGACAGAAAATAGGGCTATACCAGGAACACCGATACCATGCAACCTAGAAGATGAAGAGTACGAATTATGGACTGCCAAGATAATGGATAACAATGTACGGGTAGGCCTACTAATAAACTAATAATAATAGAAGAAGGTAATCTTTTGAATAAATATAGTTTTACTCCATATTAATATGTTTGTAAGAATGTACTAAACTAATAGCAACACATAAATAATAGGATGGCAATAGTATAACCGGCTTATTCTTATAAGCTAACAGGAGGAATGTAATAATGCAAACAGAAAACAGTAAAATAACACTGAAAGTAAAAAAGCTCAGAGGAGATGCTTACATGCCAGAATATGCTATGGACTCTGATATAGCATTTGATTTGAGAGCATCACAGGACGTTACACTAGGGGTGTTTCAGCAAAAAGAGATACCATGCGGCATAGCATTAGAATTGCCTGAAGGATATGTAGGATTAATAAGAGATAGAGTTGGTATAGTAACACAGATGGCATGCCATGCTATTGCAGGAACATTCAGCCCGGGATACAGGGATGAAGTGACAGTAGTCATGATAAACCTTGCTGAAGAGCCCGTAATAATAGAGAAGGGCATGAGGATAGCACAGATGATAATAATTCCTGCAATAAAAGTGGAATTTAATGAGTCTAATGAGTTGTCAGAGACTGACAGGAGCAGGAAAAAGAAACAGTAACTGAATAAACAAAAACATTTATCACATTTTCTTATCGATAATGATAATCAATAATGTTTATAAAGAGTTTATAAGACTCCAATATAAATAGATAATGGAATGTGATTAATAATGAAAATAGCATTTGTAGGCAAGGGTGGAAGCGGCAAGACAACAATATCTGCTTTGTACACCAAGAAAATGATGAGCATGAACAAGAGCATAATGGTATATGACGCGGATACTAACATGCACCTAAAACTACTCCTTGGAATAGAACACCCTAAAAAAAAGATACTATCTCTGGAAAACAATGCAGAAAAAATAAGACATTACCTAAAAGGAGACAATCCAAAAATAAAAACTCATAATCATTTCGTAAAAACAACTCCTCCAGGAGAAGGATCTAACATCATAAAATTAAACCAGGATAACCTTCTAACAGGAACATTATCAACAAAGATTGGCGAAAAACAATATTTTATGGAGATAGGAACATATGAAAAGGAAGGAATAGGGACAAGCTGCTATCATACCAGCCTCTCAATACTGGAGAACATACTCACGCACACGATAGAAGATGAGGACGAATGGATAATAGCAGACATGGTAGCAGGAACAGATGCATTCTCAAACACACTCCACTTAGTATTTGACATAATAGTATTCGTACTAGAACCCACTCCTGAGAGCATGATAGTATACAATAAATACCGGGAACTAAGCAACAGTGCGGGCATGCAAGACAAGATAATACTGGTAGTAAACAAGTATGAGGACATGGACAAAGAATATTTAGAAAAGAACAATATATTGCCAGACATTATCATAAAATATTCTCCTGACATAAGAAGATACTCACAAGATATTAGTTTCGGATTGCCGGAAGATGCAATGTCACAAATGAGCAAAATATACGATAGGGCTAAAGGAAGAATGCAAGACAGGAACATGATGCTAAAGAAATTGCATGAACTCCACAAAAAATACTCCAACCAAGATTATATCATAAAGACTATAGGGGATATTACAGGACAGATAGACTAATAGTATTAAGGACTAAAAAAATGTGAATATCATGACAGCTACAATAAAAGCATACAAGGAAGATATCATTCAGTATTTTGAGAGCGATTATAATAATATAACAGCAAAACATGATATTCTAAAGAATCATGGAACGGTCCATATAGCATTTCCACAGATACTAAAAAAACAGGCATCCAAAATAATTAATAGTCTGGGAGACAGCAATATTGATATTTATATGGCACTAAAATCAACATATTCTCCATCGCTAATAAGAGAAGCAGCACTAACAGGATTAGGCGCTGAAGTCAGCAGCCTAAACGAATTGTCACTGGCAATAAAATTAGGGTTTAAGAGCATAATAGCAGGAGGACCCAAGAACAATGATTATCTCAATGAGGGAATTAAACAAAATACAATAATCAGTGTAGACAGCATGACAGAATTAATGATGATTGCTGATACAAATAAAGAAGCAAGAATAATGCTCAGAATATCAGACCCTGAAAGCATAGGAAGGGACATTATGATAAAAACATCAAGATTCGGAATACCAAGAAAAGAGATTAATAGAGCAATAGAAATAATAGGAGAGAGCAACGGACAAATAATATTATTAGGATTCCATCATCATGCTGACGGTTATGATGCTGAGACAAGAAAAGGATTTGTAGAATACTTCCTAAGACTAGCATCAGAAGCGGAGAATAAGGGAATAAGAACCATAAGATACATCAATATAGGAGGAGGATACAGGCAAAGCCTAATCGCAAATCCAAAAGAATGGATAGAATACACGAGAGGATTAGAAAAGGACTTATTGGAAGGAAATGACATAAAAGTATGGGGAAACTATGCCTATGGAATGACATTATCAGACAAAGGAAACATTAAGGGCAGGACAATAGCAGAGAGCAAAGGAATCAAAAGCGACATAACAACGGACATAAACACAATACTTTCAGGAAAGATGTCAGGAACAAGGCACACTATAAGAGACATACTATACGAGAACGACTATCGTATAATAATAGAGCCGGGATTCGCGCTAAGCACTACTGCAGGAATGACCATGATGAATGTTATAGGCACTAAGATAACGCCATGCTATGCCAACCTGGTATTGGTAGACGGAAACATATTTAGTTTATCAACTAACATGATAGAACACATTACAGATCCTGAATTAATAACAGGCCATGAGATTGAAGGGGATGGATACGAAGGATACATTATAGGAAACTTATGCAGGGAAGACGATTTTATAATAAAAAGAAAGATAAGATTTCCAAGAAAACCGGTTGCAGGAGACAAGATAGCATACTACAATACTGGTAGTTATGCAATGTCATACGAACAATGCAATCCTCAAAGACAACCAAAGCCTGCATACATAAAAGCAATAAAAGAAAAGGATGAGTGGATGATAGAATATGATAATCAATAATATTACAGAAGCAATAGGAAATACTCCCCTAATGCTAATAGAAGAGAGGATACACGGAGTTAAAGGCCTAAGATTATATGCCAAACTTGAATTGATGAATCCTTATGGTAGCCTGAAAGACAGGATAGCAACAAGAATACTGGATGTAAATGATGCACGTGGAAAGACAGTAATAGAAAGCTCCAGTGGAAATACAGCTAAAGCCCTTGCAGGAATAGCAGGAGCATATAATCTTCCTTTCAAGACAATAACAAACAGGATAAAACAGCCAGAAGTAAGGATGATATTACAGGCTATGGGAGCTCAAATAAAAGAATTGCCGGGACACTCAGAATGCCCTGATCCAAATGATCCTAACGATGCACTCGCAGTAATAGACAATATGATTAGAGAAAATCCTGAATCATACTATCATACCAACCAGTATTTTAATGAGAATAATATTAGGGCGCATAACAAGACAGGCATAGAAATAAGCAAGGACCTGGAGCGGATAGACTATTTCTACGGATACTTGGGGACATGCGGTAGCACCAGAGGAATAGGAGAGATTCTTAAGAAGGAGAGGAATACGAGCGTTATAGGAATAGTGACTGAGGACGGAGAATATGTTCCTGGGGGAAGGACTGAAAGCGAGTTATACGAGACAGGTTTCTACAAGTCAGATTTCTATAATGAAATAGTCAAGGGAACAATACAAGAGGCTATAGACGGAATGCTAATACTACTAAGAAAAGCAGGAATACCATGCGGACCAACCACAGGACTTTCATACTCGGCATTAATAAAACGTCTGAAGAATATAGATATTGAGGATGGTACTACAGCAGTATTCATAGCATGCGACAGGATAGAGCCTTATATGTCATACCTACAAAAATACAGGCCCACATTATTTGAGATTAATAAAGAAAACCAAATGCAAATAGTATCATACGATGATATGATGACAGCCAAAGAAATAGAATACAATGAAATAAAAGAAGATGACATAATAATAGACATAAGATCAAACTATTCATACAACAAGCATCATCATCCAAGCTCCATAAACATGGAAAGCCATATAATAGAAGAGATGATAATGCTCGAACAGCCCTTTCCAAAAAATAAGAGAATAATAATGGTATGCGCGAAAGGCCTGATAAGCAAGAGATACGCTATAATGCTCGAGAGGAAAGGTTATGATGCAATGTCATTAAGAGGAGGATATCTTGGCATAACTGATAAGCAATAATACTATGTATTATATATTACTAGAAAACCTTTTTTTCCTTAAACAGCTTAAAACTATGCTCCATTTTAGATACAAGGTATTCCGAAAAAGGATGAATATACCTTGAAGACCTCTCATTGTCATTAGAATCCTCATAGAATCTCTGCACACCAGCATCCAATATACTCGAATATAATTCTCTTTCACTAGAAGGAATCACTATCGGCAACAGGTTTCCTCTTTTAAGATAAGCATTTTGTACGAGGCGCGCTAATCTTCCATTCCCGTCAGCGAAAGGATGAATACGGGCAATATGAAAATGAGAGTATATCGCTTTATGGAAATCCCCTTCAAGATGGCCTAACTCATTAATCATAGTGGCTATTTGTGCTGGTACAGGCCTATATTCGTGTTTGTCTGGAAGCATAGGATCAAAATTTGGAGGTGGAGGCGCATAAGTGGCATTGTCAATAATCACATTCTCAGCCCTGTATTGTGTGTGAGGATCCCTTCTTGCTTCAGGAACAAGTATTTGCGATGCTACTATCATGTTTTTTTCTTCAAGATCAGGAGCTTTCTTATCCTCTACAGATTTGGAGAGGTAGTCCCATGCCTTATCCAATCTTTGTCGAGCCTCTTTTTCGCATTTTCTAAGATGTCCTTTAGGACTGTTCATAGTCATTGGCATCTCAATTTCCAGGCTGTGCTTGTTACTGTCATCTATTATTGCTTTCTCTACAAGTTTTCTGAGCCACATACTCCAACAGTGTTCCTTAGATGTCCTATAATCTAGTATTTCAGCTTCTAGTCTTCTTACAGATTTGGGAAATGTAGTTCTTAACTCCATGTTAGTAGTTACAATATGATGTTTATAAAGGTATTTGTTTGGGTGGCTCTGTTGCAAATCTCAGAAAAAGTGTGCTATGCGCCACCCCGCAGGGGGCATCCCCCGGCACATCAGCGTCAAGCGTGAACGTTCGTTCCCGCTCCAGCTGACGGCTGCCGCACACTATTTGCAACAGAGCCTGTTTGGGTGGCTCTCTATTATGGTTGATATTAGTGCTTATAAGAATGCATACACCTCATCTAACCCTGAGGTATGGTTGTACACTAAAAAGTGTATAGCCCTGCCCGGATTCGAACCGGGGTCTCTGGCTTGCTTCGCTGCCGAATTGTCTTAGTGGCATGCTCCAAAGGCCAGAATGATAGGCCACTACACCACAGGGCTATAATGCTTATGGATAACCCTTTCTTTTTTAAATATACTGCACAGAATGGCTCTGTAGAAAATGTCCGAAAAAGTGTGCTATGCGCCACCCCGTAGGGGCCAACCCCCGGCCCATCAGCGTCAAGCGTGAACTTTCGTTCCCGCTCGTGCTGACGGCTGTCGCACACTTTTTCTATACAGCCGCACAAAATAATCTTCTAGAACTTGAAAAGATTGGTATGTTTTTGGACAGCATTATACCCTATAATATATGAGGCGGCGCTCCAGGCCTGGTAAGTTCTACCCATGGGCGCTCCTGACTGTCCATGCATATACTCGTTGAACTTATACTCTTGTTCTTTAAGAGCATTAGCTAGTATTTTTAACTCTGACTTGGCTGTAGTATTCCTTTTGGCATGAACCAATGAAGCTATCCAAAAACCTCCTATAAGAGGCCATATTCCTCCATTATGATAAGTATATGGCTGTTCATGTGTTTCGTAGATGAACTGCCAACTGACCTCTCCTTTAAATACAGGGGGATATAATGAGGTCATAGGAAAAGGCTTGTTAATCTTATTACTTACAACAAAATCGATAATAGTCTTAGTCCTATCATTGTTAGAAACGCTACATAATATAGCGAGTATATTGCCGAATGAATCAAACTGATTCTGCCAGTACATCTTGAAAGGCATAATATGGGACTGATAGTAAGGATAATTATCTGTAAGCTCGTTGAATATCATATATTCACTCCTAATTCTTTCGCGATTGTCATCAGTAAACCAGAAAGTATTATTTACTTTTCTTTTGGTTTCTATAGAATGTTTTTTCATCCTTTTGGAAAGCTTGAGCATCCTCTTTTTAGCCTCATCATCATTACTTATATCGTGCTTGCACTCATGCAAGTACGCAAGCGCTTTAAGAGCACTGTAATACAATACTTCATCATACAATACATGATAATTCCTGTTGAATATATCAGCCCAGTCACCCGCAACATGAACTTCTATCAATCCACACTGGTTAGAGTCAAAAGCCCTAAGCAACCTGTATATAAGCTCATAACGAGGCATGATAGCATCTGACAATAGCCTTTTATCCTTAGTATGCTTATACAACAATGCTGCTGCTATTACTATCCAAAGGTTAGAATCAGTACTGGTAATAGCGCCTAGACCTCCATAAACCTTCTTCTTATTCTCCACTTCAATATAACTAGGTACTTGGCCGTAATCAGACTGGTGCTTTAGAAGATGCAGTATGCCCCTAATAGACGTTTCTATAAGTGCATTATCCTTAGACAACAATGCGCCTATAGCCGTAATACTATGATCCCTGGCCCATATGCTATAATAATTGACATGCCTTTCAGGACTCGCAGTAAACCCAATGTTTGTCTTATTAAGGTATAACACTTCTATAGCTTTATTATAAGCTTCAAGAGTAATATCTGGTTTCATACACAAAAAAAAACAAGACACTAGTATTAGAAAGTATCGGTCTATAATCATAAAAAGGTTAATGACAGTGCCTACTTCTTCTTCGCTACCCT
>JBLKOQ010000034.1:0-10534 GCA_047602885.1 Candidatus Woesearchaeota archaeon
ATACCATCATTGCAGTGTGCGGGAGCGCATACCCTTCCATCATTCCCTTCAAGACACAACAGGCCGTCGGCACAATCGCTTGTAGTAATGCACCTCTTGCCCGCGGTGCATCCAGGACAATCGGGGCCTCCACAGTCAACATCAGTCTCCTCGTTATTCTGGAACCCGTCCTTGCAAAGATCTGGAAGGTCAATTAATAGTTCGTTAGAAAGCCTGCTCCTGATATTGCCCGCATTGTCAAGCACAGATACATTGACATAATATGCATGCATGTCCCTTAAGGGTCCTTGATGAGTCCTTATAAGATCTATGACATTCTGTGAAGGAAGAGTGCCGGTCCCCGCAATAACCATGTTACTGCTCGAGTCTTTCCTTAAAACAGTGAATCCAGCCCTGTTTATTCCAGAATAGCTGTCACTATATGACGTGGTAAAACTAAAGTTATCTGTGTGAAGCTGAGTGCTGCTATGAGATGAATTGTCTCCTATTCTTACAGAGACTGTTGGTTTGTCTGCATCAACATAGAAATGCATTTGAGTGCTTCCCTGCCTCTGCTGAGCACCGAAAGTATACATACAGTCAACCGTAATACGATACAACCCACTGCTCCCAACATCAAAAGTCCCCGTAAAACTCGTTCTTTGTCCCGTACCAATATCGATGTCGATGCCGGACACTGAGGCAGTGCAGGTAGAAGGAAGAGCAGTGGTAATCTCATAAGGCACCGTATAGTGAGTATGATAATTCCTTGGAGTCGCATTATAATTTGAAGGCTGAATTATGTTAATCCAAAAATCGCCAGGAGCATTGGGATAAATCATTAATAATGAGGTATGGTCGTCAGTAAACCTACTGGACTCTTCAAAGGGGCTCATGCACTGGACATAAACAGTCCTATTCTCCGGAGACTGTATGTTTGATGTTAATGCTATGGGGATGGCATGAGATGTATTATAGAAATTATTGTCATTCTGCTGTGCGGGGTAGCTCGTCTTAGAATTGTAGGGAGTGTTAGGACTCCAAGAATACCTGCATCTTGAAGGAATGTTGGTATTGACTATTAGTTCTGACCTCCATGCATTGTCTATCCTCTGCATTACCCTGTCAGGCATGAAATAAGCAGATTCAATTTCAATAACAGCCGTTTCTGGAATGCTTTTTAGATGATATGTTCTTGATACATCCTCGCCCTCATTGCTCATGCAGCTTATCACAACATCCGCAGAATTAAACCTGGTTATCTCGTCGCTCATAAAAAGATTGGTTCTGGGCTGCAGCGGGACATTTTGGGCTCCGTCCATGGTATAATTGCATCCCAATGTGGGATGGCTTACGCTTACTCCCAGAGTGAAAGGAGTGTTCTCCCTAAAAGAGTGCCCTGCAGGAAGTTCAAGTTTTATTATATATTCTTCAGGGTCAGGTGGTGGAGGGGGAGGTGGTTCTGGAGGTGGTTCTGGAGGCTCTCCTATAACTTTAAAGTCGGATACGGTTCTTGAACCCGATCCTTGATCCCCCGTATCAAGGTCGTATACGCAGTTTACTGTCATATTATAGAATCCTTCTGATTCGACGTTGAAGGACCCCGAAAAGAATGTTAGGACACCCGTGCCGATATTTATTTCTCTCTCTCCTACAGTAGCTGTGCACCTTGAAGGTATGGCAGTAGTAATATTGTATGGAACAGTGTAATGGGCATAATAGTTGTTTACTACCTCGTCATATTTTTCAGGTCTTATTACATTTATCCAGTACTCTCCGGGAGCATAAGGATGTATCTGCAGGATTGCAGTCCTGTCAGTAGTGGTGCTTTGGTCTATTGCACTCTTGCACTGTATGTATGCTGTTCGGCTTTCAGCAGAATCAATATCATCAGTTATTGCGATTGGTATGACATGCTCTTTGACATAAAGATGTTGGTTCTCCTCCTGTTCGGGATAGCTGAATTTGGAGTTATAACTCGTTCCAGAAGCCCACGAATACTTGCACCTTGAAGGGAGATTGGTTGTTACAATTAGCCTGGATTCCCATCCATTATCAGTCCTGTGAGTTATCATTTCAGGTAAGAAGTAGACCTTCTCAATTCCTATAGTGGTTCCTGAAGGATAGCTGGTCAGCTGATATGTTTCGGTTGCACTCTCGTCTTCATTGCTGGTACAGCTTATAGCCACACTGGTAGATTCAGTTCTTGTAATAGAATCACTTATAAAAGTATGAGCAGTATTCTGATTCATTGCTCTTGGAGCAGCGTTCTGAATGGTATAACTGCATTCTGCTGTCGGCCTGGTAGTTCTTACCATTAGGCTAAAAGACTTTCCTGCCTCGAAAGGATACTCGGTAGGAGAAGGTGAAATCAGATGTATGCCATAGGCCTCAGGTTCAGGCGGTACGGGGGGCTCTATGATTTCAGGAACGCTGAATTCTCTTCTCGCCTCATCTCTTTCCATATTCATATAACGGTCAGTGCTATTAGCAATCAGATAATATGTTCTCCCCCTTTCTATAGAAAACTTTTCCATAATATATTCGATATAGAATGTAGGGTTTGTTTGGTCATATGTTATTCTAGGACTGGTACAACCGCCTTCAGATGATGTTGCTATGCATAAAGAAGTAGTATAACCCTCAGTATAAGGGGATTGTATTAGTTCATAATCTCCAGTACTCCTTACCTGATCACTGATAGACAGGTCAAATCTTACATTATTGGCAACGTTATTAACGGCGAGCGTTGTTACAGGCGGAAAATAGTCAAGTTCGCAAGAAACTCTCGCCTCACCTGTAAGGGTTCTGCACGGCTCTAAGGTTAAACCTCCAATCTCTACATGTCTAGTGCAAAGGCCATCTCCAGTACTGTAAGAGCAACCCCCCTCTTCGTTATATATCCCGGCATTACACTCATTGGCATAGCATGCACCGGGATTTCCATCATAAGCCATGCAACTTGCATCAAGAAGACATGCTACATCACCGCTACAAGTTGCAGCACCAGTAGAAAAGAATGGCTGTATAGTGCTCTCAGTAGTAGGAGTAATCAGTGGAGTGTACGCTCCAGTATTGAAGTTCCCTGCTGGATTGGCAGCATAAGGACAATAGTTGCCTTCATCAGACTTGCATATTCCTGTGCCAAGCTCTTCATTAAAAGAATGCCACACACAACCGCTGATACCACACTGGTTGTCTGTGCATGCAGTGCCAGTCTTATAGTCAAAACAGTCCATGGCGGGACTACAGTCAAAGCACATATCTATACCTGTCTTGGTCCTGTCATAATAACAGTATCCTGCATCATAACAGGATTCCTTGTCAGAAAAGCCCAGGAAACGATTCTCCTGCTCGCATAATGAGCTCTCAACGCATTGTGCCACACCATCCCTAATAGCACATACAAGGTGAGAATCGCAGTGGCCTGTAGGAGAATACCTGTTTCTTCCATCGCAAATGCCATAAGAGTTTTCAAATCCCAGTCCGTCAGGATCAGAGCCTACACAGATAACATTTGTATGGGTTATGCCTGAACACACGGTGTGGCCAGGATTAATACTTGCAGTATCACTATAATCGTTGTCAGAATACTCTATTAGAATAGTGTAAGTATAATCCTCATTCCAAACGCTTGTAGTATCAGTATACGATGATAGTGTAGAAGCAATACTTGCAATATTATTTCCGTTTCGGGATATTGTTATTGATATTGCTTCACAGGGCTGCTGCCATCTGAGCATAACATTACTAGAGCCCTTAATATGAATCGCTTCAAGCCTAATATCACCAGGGTTAAAATCCACGCAGGGATCTGGATGCTCAGGAGGTTCATCCTTTTCTATACACCACGTATGACAGGCATTCGGATTGGTTATGGTATCATTAAAATCATTATTGCAGACGGCTTCATATCCTATATATCCTCCGTCATCGCAACAACACCCTTGAAGGTTAGGATCACATTCAGAGGGCATAGGTCTTACAGGATCAGCATTACAAATTAGTTGCGCATTATCATAATTATCAAAGTAAGCACAGTACCAGTGAAGCTCTAAAGGCTTAGGCTCAGTACAATACCACGCTTGGGTTGTAGGAACTAACAGTAATAATAAAGCAACTACTATTATAGGCAGCAAGTAATAATGGGACGATTTCAAGGCAGATACACCTCTTTTTGTATCGGACCGGCATATACGAATAGAGATCCGTCTGCATCTTCATTTGGGTCAATAATGCAAGGCCCCAAATGCCAATCAGGAGCATGAATGTCTCTTTCATGCTCGTCAGGATCAATAAGCTCAACATCAGCGCAAGTAGAATCAGTATTATTTACTACAGGAAACCTGTTTTGGATTACTATGGCAAGATATACGTTCTGCCTAGCAGCTTCCAGTGGCAATGGATTGTTAGTGGTCCTAATGTAGAATATGCTATGATTGTTTACGGTGGCGTTAGGAATATGCTCTCTTGCAAGATTAAGGCCCGGATCCATGAATATGCCTGTAAAAGAGTGGTTCAGTCCATAATAACCGTCTCCGGCGCCAAAATTCTTAGAGTTAGAAGCTCGGGTTAGCTCCCTGCTGATAATACTCCTCATAATCCTGAAAGGAACGTCAAAGCTTGATGACACCGTAGAATATCTCTCATCCCCCTGTGTCCTCGCCTGCACCCTAAAGTCGCTCGTCCTATCTCCAAGTATCACTACAGGGTCCCTATATTCAATATTCATGGGGCATGATTCTATATTATGCAGTGTTGCTTCTTTAATCCTGCTCGAAAAAGTGTTCAGGTCTGAGAATACATGATGACCATAAAAAGTATTATCAGAATAAATAAGGTTGGCACCATCAACACCAGGGTCGGGTCTTACAAGGCCATAACATACAACATTATTATGAGAGTGAGGATACATTGCAGTATCAATTACCTGTGCGCGCTGGAATGAATGTTCGCAGCGCCCACCTCTAGAAGACACGTTAAACAATGCAACCGCAAAACTCTGGTCTATACATCTCTGCAATGATATGCTGGGAGGCGGAGGGGCAGTAGGTGCTATAATTCTTGGGAGCCCTATGATTAGTCCCGCGGCAATCACCACTACTACAAGTCCAATGATGATAAACATAGTGACTTGTCCGTGACTGTTTATCATGATGCTATTCCCCCAGGCCTTAGTCTGACAACCAATTGTTCTATGATAATAGCAGCACTAGCATCACTGTTTACTCTTCCTATTACAAAAGTATAGTCGTCATCCCTATATACTCTTACATTGTTTGTTATGCTGTATATGTTGGTGTTGGCAGATGACTTGGCGTACTCTTCTATCAGTTCGCCATCATAATTATGATATGCTGCTCCTACCAAAATATAGTTATTGGGAATGCTTAGTTCTTGGGTTGCAGTTCTCAAGTCCACTCTCATGGCCAGAGCGCTCATTCCATCATTATGCCTATAAGCCATGTACTGGTATGCCTTGTTTCTACCTTCAAATACGCTGGCATTAATGGGATGATTCCCTCCGCCTATGACTTCAAAGAAGTAGTCTTCCATTCTTCCCCTAAGCCTTGCTATTAGTGTTTCATCGTTTAGGCTGTTTCCACTGCCAATATCAAGAACAGTCCTAAGTACATTATCATTAGACTCAGCACTTGTGCCTATACTATGCAAGAATTCTTCAAGATTAGTATATATTCTTACTATTTGTCCTCTAAAATTATATTGGCATATACTGTGGAGAGGGGGCCCTAGGTAACTATTGCATGATCCCGGGCTGGGCATACTGGGCAATATGCCTCTCATGTCAGTAAGGCTTGGCCTGTTAATGCTCGAAAACAGGTAAGCTTCCCTTACAGTAGGAGAGGCAACATACAATTTGCAGCTGTTAATACAATCAGCATCATAGTCGTTGTGACCATAACTGCAGAAGTTTACTCCGTCAACATGATCTTCTAGCACCGGACTATAAAGCCGTCTCCTGTCAGAACAGTATATCGTAACAATAGAACCACTATAATGGTCTTTGGCCTTCATCCTGGCAATCTCATAAAGCCTTTCAGACTTTGCTATAAGACCCCTGTTAGCATCACAATAATAGTCATTAACCACGCTGCCCGGAGAAACACATACAGGCACAGCATCAGTATCCTCTATGAAATCTTCGAAAGTATTAATATCGGGGTCGCCATTGCTTGATATGAAGCATTCATTCGGCCTTGGACAAAAACCATTATTCTTGTCCAACGGGAGGGAAGGATATAATTCTATGCCTGGAACTATGTGCGTTACCAGATTATTGTTTTGGTCCATGGCGTCTATGAATATGTATATTTGAGCATCACGGTCAAGTATCTGAAAATTACAGTTTCGTTGGCCTTCACAATCATCTAACCGTTCGTAGTCCCCGTCACTCTCCAGCCTGTACTGTACAACTGACAGATTAGTATCATCGTTTAACGCTAGATGCCTTTCATCATCGCTCACTCTTACTTGGAGAGTTCTGGTTCCCCTGAGGTAGTCTATGGTAGTTTCTAGTATCGTAATATTGGGAGGGATCCAGTCTTCGCACTTGAATGCTATTACACTGCCTAAGTGGAATGGCTCTTGCCTGTTGTTATTATCACTGTCCCTATACCTTCTTATTACTGTAACTTTAGTATGCCAGTCTCCGCGATGAGTACAATACTTTGTATAGAAGTCGGGAAACTCGCATACTGCGCTAAGGGCTTGGAGGTCCGAGACACTTCCAACGCTCAGATTATATATCGTGCTAGTGAGCCCTACACTGCTCCTCACATATCGAGTACCATCATGTTCATTAGCATATATTATGTCGTTATCATCTCCTATTATGCTACAGTATACATCAAGGCAGTTCCTGGTATTACCGACAGTACAGGAATTATAAATAATACTACCTATATTGTCAGCATAAACAATATTTACTAACAACAAGCCCACAAATACTATCCCTATTATTAGCAGTAACCCTTTCCCATTACCCATGTTTATAAATTTGGGGCGTGGCATTTTTATATCTTTCGTTCTACTTCTATGCCAAAAGAGTCGTTATAATAATAGTAGGGGATTCTTGATGCGTATCCTAAAGACATCTTATAGTAGTCCTCTTTAATCTCAAGAACGCTGGCCAAAGCCCTAATATCATGACTGGAACGGATGTCATAATGATTATAAGCATTGCTTGAGAGCATTATTGGAATGTGGGCTGATTGTGCTATTCTCGCTTCATAGATATAATGGCCCAACAATCCACTTTTGAGTATGCTGGGCGAGTATGATAATATTATGGAGCGATTGTATATTTCCTTGTAGAAAGATTCTGATGCAACAGTGGGGGGATACTGCATTATCTTCTTGTTATTAGATAGTGGCATGATATTGGTGATGATATCCGCTTTTGTTTTTTTTACAATACTGATTATATCATCATGAGATAGTCCTGTAGCATCGAGCATACAGGGAAGACCAGTGTTATTGCGTTTATTATTCTTGTCCAACAATACGCCCTTATATAGTTTTATCATAGGAAATTCATTATTGGTTTGGGGGTTGTGCAAGAATAGTATTGCGGTGTCATAACCCATGAACTGCAAAGACTTAGCATATTCTCTTTCATCATCCCTTGATATTCCGTTAGGCGATAGTATAGTATCATAACCCATGATTACATTAGTGAAGAATCCTTATTTAATAAAACCATTCTTATTGTTATCCTACTTGATAATAACGACAAACCTTTAAATATGCTCTTAGAAAGTGGTGATACATATGGGAGTGTTCGGAGGTTCCAGTAGGGACAGGATATATTCTAGTTATGAAAGCATTGACGGAAAGCTATCAGAAATACAAAAGAGACTGGGCCAACAACAAGATGCGCTGACAGGAACACTGGCAGTAGACATACAACAGCTCCACACAAAGATGGACTACATGTACGCCCAGCTTACACGAATAGCAGAACATGGTCCCGTAGAAGCAATGCCTCCTCCGAGAGAGTACAAACCGCTAAAAACAGCATCATCAGACCCTAAAATACTAGCAAAATTAACAGAGCTTGACAAGCTTAGTAACCTGGACAAACTGAATAGTTTGGATAAGCTTGAAGTGCTTTCAAAGCTAAGTTCACTGACAAAACTTGATGACCTGGACAAGCTTGACAGGCTATCAAAACTGGACAAGCTTGAGAGGCTTGAAGAGCTTGACAGGCTCAAAGAGCTTGATAATCTGGCATACCTAAAAAGGCTTGATGTCCTAAACGATATTAAGCTGGCACTGCCATCAGCATCTTCATTTCAAAAACCAGTCCAGGAGCCTGTGCGTGATCTGCCAAGAATGCAAAACGATGAGATGGCTCTTATAATGGAAAGTCTCAAGAAACTAACGATGCTAGATAGGATAGACAGAGCACAGCAGATAATGCTTGCAAGGATGGGCGTAAAAAAGGAGAGCGGCCCCTTACAAGATGATCCTAAACTCGCAGAAATAAGCAAGCGATTCATAGAACTAGTAACAGTATATAGGGACCAGAACAGAGTACTAAGACAGCAAAACGAAGCATTACAAGCCCAATTAGAGGAATTTTCCAATGATCTAAAGGATATTAAGAGCATCATTAGTGGAGGACAACAAAACCCTCCTAAAAAGAAGAGTACGAAAAGTCAACTTTAAATATATGCTTTTATTATTTTATTATCATGCCTAAAGAAACCATCACTACAGGAGTAGACAATCTTGTCAGCCTAATAATGGACAAGAAGAGGATAAGCGTCGCTGAAGCCTCCAAACAATTAGGAGTAGCAAGAGAGCTTATAGAAGAATGGGCTGACTTTCTAGAAGAAAGAGGCGTTATAAAGCTGGAATACAAGTTTACTACTCCCTACCTAATATACAAGGAGCAGGAATCCAAAGGCACTGCCAAAAGCCACAAGCATTTTGTTACCCGAAAAGAGTCTTTTACCAGGCAAATAGACAGCACACTACAACTAATAGAAGGGCATGCCAAGGGTCTAACAAAGGTAAGGGACGAATTTGACAAGATAAACGCGGAGCTCGAAGTTAAAGTAAAATCGATAAGAACAGAGCTGCAAGAGCTTGAAAGATTCGATGCCCTCAAAAGGGATCTTGGCAATGAACTGGCAGCCCAGTACGAGGAGTTCAAGAGAAGAGTAAACACTATAGAGTCTAGGATGCGCAAGAGCGAAGAGACATATGAGGAGATGATAAAATCATTGGAGGAAGAGAATGAGGATTTAGACGAGCGAAACAAGCACTTAGATGCTTTAAAACACGCCGAGTCTGCTATGATGGCAAACCTCCAGAAAGTAAAAGCAGAGATTACCAAGATAGAGTCAGACAGGAAAAAAGAGACTGCCAAGATAGGGGATGAACAGCAGAGAATATCCGTACTAAAACTAAAGTCAAAGAGGCTTGCAGCAGAACTGAAAAAGCACAGGCAGGAGATAAGGCCTGTAATGGAAGGCTTCCATAAGGCAAGAGAATCAAGCGTTAGAGCCAAAGAGAACCTCATGAAGAAATTCGAGGATCACTTGAAGAGCGTGGAACTCCAGGAATCAAAAGTAGAAAAGATTAAGGGGAACTTTGAGCAATACTTGAAGAGGAAAATAGACATAGACATAATAATGGATAAGCTGAGTTCAGAGATAGAAAAGCTTCATGGAGAATTCAGGTTCCTAAAACAAGAGTCAAGATTATTGGCATTAACAGGAAAGAAGATGGATACTGATAAGGAAATGGCAAAACTAGAGAAACGCCTAAAAGACGCTATGGAAAGGAAGAAGGGCTTCGAAAAGCATGTCGAGAAGCTAAAGAAGACAATGTTCGGACAATAGGAATTGAATATGATGTTTGTTACATACGTGTCAAAAGGCAGTATAATGGTAGGTTGTTGTGATAGACACTGATTAGTTATAAATTAAAGCGATATCTTAGAGTAGTGGAAAAAGCAATATATGCCTTTGGACTAATCCCTTCAATCTTTCTTAATGATGGGCTTTGGTGTTACTTTTAGGTAGCGAAATGTTTTTAAGTGGTGTTTGTGTTCTTTGGGTTTATGGCTCTTGAGAATATTATTGGTGGGAAGGGTGGTTTGGGTAGGCGTGTTGGTTCTTTTGTGGGTTCTTTGTTGCTTGTTGGTTCTCTTAGTGGTTGTCCTATGAATGATAATGGTGGTGTTAGGTGTGATGTTAATCCTATAGTGGAGTTGGCTCGTGAGTATAATCTCCCTGACAGTATTGTTGATGAGAAGAGTGTGTTGGGTGATGATTGTATTGTTGATGAGCATGAGTATAATCTTGTAACCAACTTATTGCCTGGTATTCTTGGTAGGAGTAATGAGACTATTGCTTTGTCTTATGTTGATCGTTTTGTAGGTGATGATGGTAGGTTTGATGGTGTTGAGAACTTGGTTATGAGCAGGTTTTTTTTGGGCAGGTATAATAGGGAGGGTTTATTGGTTCATCCTGGTTATTTTGAGTTGGTGGATGATGGTCATGTTATGATTCCTAATGCTTAC
>JBLKOQ010000035.1:0-10050 GCA_047602885.1 Candidatus Woesearchaeota archaeon
AACAGATTCCTATCTCTAATAGAGACTTGGCTTATCAGCAAAGCTCTAACCAATTGCATATAAGTAAACACTGTCCATAGACACAAAGTTTAAATAGCATGTAATCAGTTTTTTGTTTATGTTTGACTTAACGCTCATAATAATAATGTTTGCTGTAATGATGGTAATTAGCGTTATACTCTTTTTCATATCAAGAGTATTATTTAGGATAGTAACAATAGCCACTACTATAATGCTAATCGTAGTACTGGTTATAGGCGTATTAGTCATACAGGATGCCCAGAGACTTAACAACGAGTTGGCAAGAGGGCCTACAGCATACCTGCTCTCTGATAATGGCACAGTATATGCAGGCTTTATAGTATATCAGATGGACGATGACGCTGTCCCATTAGGATCAGAAACCATTAACAATATTACTATAGGATACCTGCCTATGAATTCCACTAACCTGTTCAGTGTAGATATATTGGCATTTGAGAACAGGACACTGCCACCATCAACAGAATTTCCCGATTATCTAAACATGGACAATGCTATAAGCATAATACTATCCCAGGATCCTTTCGAAACATATGCAAATATCAAGATTATAGAGGACGAGGATTATAATGAGTTGGACGAGGAATACGCGAGGACTATAATAATGGATGAACTCATAAGAGTTTATGATGGTGACGAGACGCTATTAAGGTCTAACCTTTATATGATGATGATGTCAAGAAAGATATCTAAGGAAGGGATAGGAGGGAGCTTCATATTCGTAGAGGCAAAGAAAGGAAACGTTGAGCTATATCCGAATAGGCTTACTATGAGGCTAATAAGAGTAATACCATTATCGGTCTTGGGGGATGATGATAAATGAACATACTCAACCTTTTCAAGAGAAAAAAAGAATATGATTTTGACGAGTTCACAAAAGACACTTTTGCCCAGGATAATGATAGCCATACAGGGTACAAAGAGCCTTCATCATTCCAGAACTATGATCCTACACCCCAAAGCCCGGGACCATCATACGCAAGCTATAATAGGGGTTATGAGAATAGCGGACAGGGCCATAGCGACCTTGCTATGATAAGAAAAGACTTAGAAGTAATATCATCAAAGCTCGACAGCCTAAAAGTAATGCTCGAATCCCAGAGTCAGAGAATATTCCAGGTTGAAAAAACGGTATATCAGGGAGAGAGGAGATGGTAAGAGTACTGCTTAGGACGCTACCATTAATAATACTCTTAGTAATGCTTGATTTTGTCAGTAAAAGATACTATTATAATACTGGTAATGCGATTTTGAACGATGGCATAAGTTTTGGCTTATTCCAAGGAAACAATCCTATAATGATAATAATCAGCCTAATAGCAACAACAATCTTTGGAATAATGCTTGTAGGCGCTAAGAATAATACTAGCATGTATACGACTAGCATAGTGTTCATGATATCAGGAGCTATAGGAAACCTCATAGACAGGATACAGATAGGAGCAGTAATAGATTTCATAAGAATAGGATCGTTTCCTGTATTTAATTTTGCAGACTCATACCTTACCATAGGAGTGTTGCTAATGATACTAGTAACATTCATACCCAAAAAAAGAGTTCATGCTGATAAGAAGCATACAAGAACTTCAGCTAATCATAAGAAACAAAAGGCCATGGCAAAGCACCATAAGAAGATGAGCAAGAGACATTACAAGAAGCATAAACAACTAAAACACTAACTACAATATAGTATCATATTCCCTATTAATTATCTTATTTTTTGCCTTTACTACAAAATCGTCGATAGGAACACTAATCGTATTATCGTTTCTCATCCTAACAGACAATACTCCCGTATCATGTTCTTTCTTGCCAATAACAAGTATGTAAGGAACTTTTAGCAGTTTAGCCTCCCTTACCTTATAAGATACTGATTCTTGACGGTCATCAACCTTAACTCTAATGTTTTTAGATTTAAGCTTGTCCTTAATATTATTGGAATAATCATTATAGTCGTCTGATAATGGTATTATTACAGACTGCAATGGGGACAGCCATAAAGGAAAATTACCGCCATAATGCTCTATTAAAAATGCCATGAACCTCTCATGAGTCGATAGTGGAGCCCTATGAATAACAAACACATTATTATTCTTGTTGCCCTTATCATCAACATATTCGAGCTTAAACCTTTCTCTAGCCATAAAATCGAGCTGTACTGTGCTCATAGTCTCTTCCCTACCATAAACATTCTTGAACTGTACGTCTATTTTAGGACCGTAGAATGCCGCCTCGTCATCAGCCTCTACAAATTTTACTCCTAGTGATGTTAATACTTCTCTTAGTATGGATTCGCAGTCCTTCCAGTGCTCTGGTTGGTCAATATACTTTTTCTTATTGTTAATATCTCCTTTGCTAAGCCTAAACCAATAGTTATCAAGATTGAATATACGGAAATATTCTATTATCATATTAAGCACTCCCATAATCTCTTCTTTTACCTGGTCTTTAGTGCAATATATATGAGCGTCATTCATGTTAAGGCTCCTAACTCTTAATAATCCTGTTAGTGTTCCTGACAGTTCATTCCTATGACAAATTCCATATTCTGCTATTCTTATAGGAAGATCCCTATACGATCTTAGCTTTCTCGAATATATTAGGTGGTGTAATGGGCAGTTCATCGCCTTAAGATAATATGTACCGTCATCCATGACCATAGCAGGATACATGTCATCTTCATAGTATGGAATATGACCTGACTTTTCAAACAATTCTTTCTTAGATAGGAGTGGGGTTGATACTCTTTGATATCCTCCTTTCTCTTCTACTTCTAAAGCTAGCTTTTCTACCTCTCTTCTAATAATCTCACCATTAGGAAGCCATACTGGGAGTCCTTTTCCTATCATATCAAAATGGTCAAATAATTCTAGGTCGTGGCCTATCTTCCTATGATTCCTCTTCTCAGCCTCTTTGAGCATATCAATATAATCGTCCAGCATGCTCTTTTTAGGAAAACTAATACCATATATTCTTTGGAGTTGTTTATTATTACTATTTCCTCTCCAATAGGCTCCTGAGCTCTTCAAAATCTTGATAGCCTTTACCATTCCAGTATTAGGGATATGAGGACCTCTGCATAAGTCATAAAAGTCTCCCTGCCTGTACAATGAAAGGCTATCATGCTCTTCTATTAGTTCTAGCTTGTAAGGATTAGTATTATACAATAGTATAGCATCCTCCTTTCTTATATCCTCTCTTACAATATCAAGTTTTCTCTTAAAAATATCTAACATTCTCTGTTCTATTTTTTCCAAGTCTTTCTCGCTAAAAGGCGCATGGTCAAAATCATAATAGAAGCCATCATCTATAGCAGGACCTATAGTCAGTTTAGCGTCAGGATACAACTCCAATACTGCCTGTGCAAGCATATGAGCTGTAGAATGCCAGTATACCTGTTTTCCTTCATCATCATCGAAAGTAAGTATTCTAACAGTGCAATTATCCTCTAAAGGCCTGTTAAGATCATATAATTCTTTGTTAACCATTAATGCTACAGCATCTCGCCCTAGCTTTTGTGATATTCCTATAGCAATATCAATTCCTCTAACTCCCTTATCATACTCTTTCTTATTTCCGTCAGGAAATTCTACAGTAATCTTATCCATAACAAAAGATTATAAGAATAGGTTAAAAAGGTTTTGGGATTAGTATTAAGGCTTGTTTACTTTGTCTTCAAGACCTGAATGCTCGAACATGCCTGATATTGCTTTCCTTCTATCCTCACCAATCTTTCTTATATCGGCCCTTGCCAAGTCTCCTGAAGTCTTTTCTGGAGGTATGCTCTTAGGATCCTTTCTCCTCTTGTTATCATAAGCATCCTCTATATCGCCGTATACTGCATTCTGAAGCTGTTGTACCACTCTTCCTGCCGTATTCTCTCCTACTGCTCCTGCAGCGTCAAGATTTCCTTGCTCGAGTTGGCTTCTTATGCTTGAACTTATGTCCTGCTCGTTTATTCCTAGGCTTCTTAATAGCAATGCTCTTCCTGCAGCAGCTGCAGGTCCACCCACATTAAGGTAGTTGTTAGTAACGTTGCTCAAGACACCATAAGTAGCCTCTGATATTACAGCTTCGTTTTGTGCCATCTTCTTAAAAGATGACTCGTCAGCACTAGTATAGTCTATTCCTAATCCCTGCTCAACTTGTGCTAGCGTACTATACAATGCTCTCTTACTAAGAGCATCATAGCCTGCTGTAACATTTAGCGTGTCCCTATAATTCTTCTGGGCAATCTCAAGCCTTGATGGCGGCTTAGGTTCTGATCCTCCCTTATTCGATTTAGCCATATTATATCCCTCCATTATCAACAATATTATTTGTTGTTACTAAGAAGTGGTATGGATATATTTAAAGTTTTCCATTAATGGCATCTTTGTTTATAAACTACCAGCAGTATTGGTGAAAATGTAGCCACTATGCAATAACAACTATGCAAATATTTATAAATAGCTGTTAGAGTCTTCTAAACCAGGGTACTCACTATGGCAAAACAAACAAAGAAACAAACTACCAAAAAACAATCACCAAAAAAAGAAGAAACAACTATGCAATTCATAAACAAGGACGACATATTCTCACAGGTAGAAAACACTCTTCCTGAAGATGCGAAGAAAGGATTTAAGGATATAAGAAAGGCATTAGAGGACTTTCAGGAAAACCTATGGAAAGAGCCTCATGACCTAATTAAAGGACTGGCACTATTGCCTCCTACAAAAAACAAGGACGATAAGGGCAACGAAACTGTAGACAAAGAAACAATAAACGTACTAGTGCTATTAGACGATACTGACAAGGACAAAGCCCAAGAGGCGTACAACAAAGAGCCTAAGAGAATAGAGGCAATAGCAAAAAAGACGAGCAAGAGACTGTCACCAAAAATAGTCTATGTAAACCAGTTATGGACAGAATTCAGCGACGGGAAATATGATTGGGCGCAAGAAATATCATTGTCACTGCCATACTATGATACAGGATACCTCTCAGCAGTAAAGATAGGCGAAGTACACAAGAACATGGTTATAAAAAAGTTCGAGAAATACATAGTAAGCTATGTAATGGCAGGAAGCCTCATACAGGGAAGAGCAACATCCAAGAGCGACATAGACGTATACATAGTAATAGACGATACTGATGTTAAGAGAATGTCAAGGGCAGAGCTCAAAGACAAGCTAAGAGCAATAATAATAGGAATGGGCATAGAGGCAGGAGAGCTCACAGGAATAAAAAACAAGTTGCACGTCCAAATATACATATTAACAGACTTCTGGCATTCCATAAGAGAAGCTAATCCCGTAATATTCACATTCATAAGAGATGGAGTGCCATTATATGACAGAGGTATATACACTCCTTGGAAACTTTTATTGAAGCAGGGAAGAATAAAACCGAGCCAGGAAGCAATCGACCTGTACATGAACTCAGGAAAACAGGTAATACAAAGATCAAAAGCAAAGCTAAAAGAGATAGGAATGGAAGATACATACTATGCACTACTAACGCCCAGCCAGGCAGCACTAATGCTATACGGACTGACTCCTGCTACAGCGAAAGAGACCGCTGAACTAATGAGGAAGATATTCGTAAAAGAAGAAAAGATACTAGAAGACGAGTATGTAAAAGTGCTAGAGGATAATATCAAGATAAGAAAAGGATTGGAACATGGCGACATCAAAGAACTAACAGGAAAGGAAGTCGACAAGATGATAATGGACACAGAAAAGTTCCTGAACAGAATAGAAAAATTGTTTGAGGAGATAGAAAAGCAGAAGAGCAAAGAGTCCATAGAACAACTAACAAGAGAGCTTACAGAACTATTAGAAGCGCTAATAACAAAAAAGACTGGAAAAAAGCCAAAGACAACTATATCTAAAGAGTTCGAGGAACATTTTGTCAAGGAAAAAATGGTCCATCCTGAAACCATAAAAAAGTATAACGACATAACAAGTGCTAAAGAAAAGTATGAGAAAGGAAAGCTTAAGAGGACAGAACTCGAGATAGCAAGAAGAGAGGGAACAATGCTCTTAAGGAGTCTTGCTGAATTATACCAGAGGCTCGAACTTAAAGAGCATGACACTTACAGGCTAAGAATAATAGGCGAGAAAGGAACAGAATACTATCATATAGACAACAGCATATACACTGTAAGAAAGGATGACGGCACGGTAACATTGTACGAGATTAAGGAAAACGGCAGCATAAGCAGTCCTAAAGACTCGACTATAGAACAGCTCAAGAAGAGAATGGAAACCAGCATTCCCAGAAACTCCACTATAGACATCAAGATAATACGTGCTATAGAAAAAGAGACAGGAGAAAAAATACTGCTCGTCCAATAAAAAAGTTATTAAACATAGCATTCAACCTCATCTTGAGGGTTGATGATTTCAGATTATGAAATGAAAGTTGCAGATGCTATGAACAAGAAACCCATAAGCGTTGTCAGCACTATGAGAGTCGATGAATGCGCAAGGCTTATGAGAGAAAAGGACATAGGCTCTGTAATAGTACAAGAGAATAGTTTTCTAGCAGGAATACTAACAGAGCAGGGAATGGTCCATAAGATAATAGCACGAGGGCTTGACCCCAAACAAGTACGCGTTGGAGAGATAATGAAAAGAAAAATTCTTACGATAGAACCCCAAGAATCAGTAACAAGAGCGTTTGAGATAATGGCAAGACAGGACATTAGGCAGTTGCCTGTAATAAGCGAAGGAAGAATAGTAGGAATAATAACGAGGAACGACCTAATAAAGATACAGCCGGCAATGATAGCAGCGATGTACGAGAGAATGTACGTGGTAGGGAACGAGCTTAAGAGTCCTTCCAAAGGATATTGTGAGGAATGCGGAGCATATTCTAAAAGCCTAAAAATAGTAGGGAATGCAAGTGTTTGCATAGGATGCAGGAAAGAAATGGATAATGCAAATATTTAAAATACTCTTGCCATTAATAATTGTATGCCTACACTAGTCTATGACCGAGTAAAGTATTATGGAGAGTTCAATCTTAAAGGAGTCCATGTCATCACTATGGACTGGTTCGCCAATAACGGATTCAAGGCGCACGAACTCAATTATACACAGAAGAATGAAGAAATAGAGATATGGATAGACGCTGAAAGGGACCGTTCAGAAATAATAAGGGACATAATAAAGCTAAGATTCCACTACTGGAGCGTCAGGCCGACAAGAAAGGACGAGAAAGGAAACCAGTATTATACAGGAAGACTATTGCTGCAGATATGGGGAAATTATGAATTAGGATACGAAGATTTTTATGGTGACAGCAAATACAGGAATCCTAATAAGCCATGGACTGGCAAACTGCTAGATTTTTACGCAACGCACATACTGAAGAGGACTATAGAATTTGAGTATGAAGACGTATTATTCTATGATACGCATAAGCTAATAAATGTAATAAAGAAAGCTTATGGAATAGAATTCACTACAATGAGAGGAGAGGAATAATGGAGAGAAGACTAATAGTAGCTCCCAGAAAGATTACTTACGAAGGATATTTTAAGGCGAGAGACGTATACAGGATTATACAGGAATTTCTCTTAGAAAAAGGGTATGATATTGATGAGAAAAGAAACGAAGAATACGTCAGGCCTGAAGGAAAACAGACATTATGGATTAGTGAAAACCCTCTAAAAATAAACGATTATGTCCAATACGTAATAAACATAGTACTCATAAAAGAGAACCTTAAGGACAAGACTATAGAAATAGAAGGAAAAAAGAGGAATACACAGCACGGAAAGATTACAATAACCATAAGAGGGTTCCTGGAGACTGATTATGAGAGGAGATGGGAGAACAAGGCATGGAGATGGTATCTTAGGATAATGGTAGACAAATATTTTCTTAAAACAAAGCTTCATGACGAGGCAGAACAGCTAAAAGACCATCTTGAAGGATTGGGAAAGATGCTAAAAGACTATTTTAACATGCAAAAAGACAGTCCCAAAATAAGGCAATAATATCATGAAGGAAGGCATACTATAGGCTCGTAATCGTTTTTTATCTCTTTCGGACGCTCATAGAATATTATTTTTTTGCCGAGCAATACTGACATAATCTGCCTTCCATTAGGAGCAAAACATCCAATACCATTATGCGAACCTTTCCTATGCTTTCTTGTATTATAAGAGAAGATGCTATGAATATGCTCTTCCAATTCCAACTCTTCGAACAATTCCCTTATGCTCATCTGCCTTAGATCATAAGGTTTTTGCAGTCTTACAAATACTGTATCAGCGTTAATATTGTCAGAACAATATACTATTATGAACTTGGCATTATGATAGTCTCTCATGAAGCGCCTCATATTATTCTTCCTAAGAGCAGTATAATAGTCCGGAATATTATCCCTATTGTTATAATCGCTATTAGAGCCTATATACAAGTAGTCCATAGTCTCCTTCTTTTTCTGAAACAATCCAATGCCAAACATATCTTCATCATAGCCTCTTATAACTCATTTTGGCACTCCCATCCTCTGCATCATCTTCTGCATCTTCTTAGGATTCTGGCCTTTCATCATCTTAACCATCTTCTTGGACTCCCTATACTGTTTTAATAGGGCTTTTACATCCTTATAATCAGTTCCGCTCCCTACAGATATCCTTTCAACCCTCCCACTTGTTACTATAGAAGGGTCTTGTAGCTCTTCACGAGTCATGCTATCAAGAATGTATTTCCACTTAACCAAGTTGTCCTCTTGCACGTCCAAAGCCTCCTTAGGCAGTTTTAGGCCTGACATTCCAGGAATCATCTCCATAACCTTACTTAAAGGCCCCATCTTCCTCATAGCCTGCATCTGCTCATACAAGTCCACTAGAGTATAATCTCCTTCGAGGAACTTTCTTTGTATATCCTCATTGTCCTGCCCTACAAAAGCGTCCTTAGCCTTTTCCAATAATAAGTCAAGGTCCCCTAGCCCAAGAAGCCTTCCAATAAAACCTTCAGGATTAAAAGGCTCAATATCCCCCGGCTTTTCTCCAGTGCCTATAAAGACTACAGGAGCATTAGTAATAGCGCACGCGCTTAGAGCCCCGCCTCCTTTAGCTGTTCCGTCCATCTTAGTAATAATTACTCCTGTAACATTTACCGCGTCATGGAATGCTTGCGCTTGAGTCTTTGCAGCCTGGCCCAGATCAGCGCTCATTACAAGCAATGATTCGTGAGGATTAACAGTTTTTTTCATGTTCATAATCTCTGTAATAAGGTCGTTGCTAAGAGCGTCCCTTCCTGCAGTATCCACTATTACTATGTCGTGCCTCAAATATTCTTTTTGGTAATGCTCAAATATTGCTACGGGATCATTATTGTTTTTCATACCATAGAATGGTATATCAAGGCTCTTGCACAATTGTTGTAGCTGGTCATAAGCAGCAGGCCTCCAAGTATCGGTCTGAACGCAAGCAACACTCAGGCCTCTATGCTTGTAGTATCTTGCAATCTTAGCAGCAGTAGTTGTTTTGCCTGAACCAAAGAGTCCTACTAGCATTATGAATGAAGGCTTAGCAGACAGATCAAGAGTCTTCTGGCTGCTCCCTACGAATGATACTAGCTCATCATACACTATCTTTATAAGATGCTCTTTCTTGGAGAGTCCAGGAGGAGTCTTTTCCTTGCCTATCCTCTCCTTAATATTCCTAGTTAATTCAAGCACAAGGCTTACATTGACATCTGAAGAAAGCAGTGCTTTTTGGAGTTCCTTTACAATATCATTAACGAGTGCGTCATCTACAAACAAGCTGCTCCTAACCTTGTCAAGAGCGCCTCTTAACCCTTTAGAGAGAGATTCCAAAACCATTATAATAGTCCTTATAAAGAATTATATAAAGCTTCGTTTATTGTAAAAACGCTTATTTTTATTATAAACAATCCGACCAGAAGCTTATAAAACCAAAAATAAAAAACTGCTCTGTTGCATAATTCTTTAGGTTAGGGTTTTGCCTATACTTAGTAGTTTGTGGTGGCGTAGGTCATCATGTTC
>JBLKOQ010000036.1:0-9171 GCA_047602885.1 Candidatus Woesearchaeota archaeon
GATGTTCTTGCTCCAGCTGACGGCTGTCGCACACTTTTCATACAGAGTTCTTGTGTTGGGCTCATTAATGAATAAGGATAAATGCGAATCTATTGCTTATGATTATAAGACAATGCTTATTAATAGTGGATATTATACTATTATAGTGGTATGCGAGTGCGCTATCCCTTTGAGGGAGGAACGTCCGCCCATCCGCTATTCGCGTAACGCTCTAAGAGGCTGGAAGGGCATAGAAACGATACGGTCCTTGTCATAGGATGAACAGCAATGTGACGTTTCAAGGGTGCCGATGGAACGGGGCTCTTTCACGCGAGGATGCAAGCCTATAGGCGCTTAGTCGAATGCGCACAATGCCATTGCATAATGCTGGCTCACAAAAGGCGGCGTATCGCATACCACTTTTTTTCATCTAACCTCCTCTTTTTAAAAAACGTTTATATACTAGAGGGTCTTTCTTTAATGCTATGGCGCGTTCAGACAGGATCTCGGCCCCTTCTTCTATGGGGGGAATAGTAAGGTATTTTGATGAGTACAAGTCAAAGATACAGATATCTCCGCAGACTGTAGTGATACTCGTTGCGGCAACAGTATTGTTGCTGGGCGTCATATTTCCCCTAGTATCATAGGTGATGAGTATTATGATTCCGGGCGTTGATCCCAGAGCAATGAAGCAGGCAATGAAGAAGATGGGCATGAAGCAGGAGGATGTTGATGCCTCTGCTGTAGTCATACATCTTCATGGAGAAAAGATGGTTTTCGACAATCCTTCTGTGCAGAAGATAGAGATGATGGGTCAAGTTTCCTTCCAAATCTCTGGAGAATACACTGTTGATTCATCAGCATCGCAAACAATCTCAATAGACCAGGATTCTGTTGAGACTGTGATGGGTCAGGCAGGATGTACGAGAGAAGCTGCACTGGAGGCTCTTGAAAAGTCCAAAGGGGATATTGCTGAGGCCATATTATCAATTTCGGATAGTAGAGAGGAATAAAGTGTCCCTTTCAAACCATACTCGTAGTCTTATTGACGACGCAAAATACTTGTTTGAAGAGACGTATCAGGCCGTAGGAAATCCCAAGATTCTGATATCTGTTGTCAGAGACTGTCATTCGGCACTATCTTCAATGCTGGTTGATATTATGCATAAGAGAGGCATTACTTTAGGAAAAGTTCCCGAATATTATGGTGATATATTCAGCAACAATAATATTGTTTTTGAAGTCTGGATGAGAGAGGCAGTAGTCCAACACGATATTGCGGCAGGTTGGCTTAAACATTATGATGCAAGAGAAGTTGATTTTTATAGGAATGAAACATATTATATGATAGCGGACAATAATCATCTTGTAGGCATCAGTGCAAGCCAAGTGAGGCTGATGATTAATGCTTCTATGAGACTATATGAGGAGTGGTATACATTATGGAAGAATCCTTGAGAGACGCTCTATCGGAGCTAAAGAGAAGCGACCACATATATTATGTTAGCTTGAAGTATGCCCGTACTGTTGATGTCATAAGAAATCTTGTTGACAGGCTGATAATGTGCCTTGAGCACTGCGCTTACGCTTTGGCACAAAAGAGGGCGAGTGAAGGAATATTCCCCCCTTTCCCTGATTCCAAGCCTGAGAGGGCTGCGATGATTATGAGGCTAAAAGAAGACCCCATAGGAGAGCCGATAATACTATTGTTACAGGATCTTAGGAAGATTAAGAGGTTTCCTTATGAGAGATCCAAAGAGTTTAGGAAAGGCGTTACTATGACTGTATTTATGGACTCGGGGATTAAGGAGATAACTACCGACACTGTAAAAGAGTATCTTGATATGACAAAATATTATTTTGAATCCGTATTCAAGGAGATTAAAGGAGAAGATGCACTGCTATAATGATTCGAGAAGGTTAACGTTCTTTTCTGGAATTCTTCCCTTGTCTCCTATTGCCTTAACAAAATTCTTTGCATCCTCTATAGTTCCTACTATGGTATCGTAATGCATTGGAAATGCTATCTTGTATCTCATGGCACTAGTAATATCTGCTGCTTCCTTCCAGTTCATGACATAAACGCCTGATACGGGCAGTATTATTACGTCTGATTTGATAGTGCATATTTCTGGTATTGCATCAAGGTCTCCTGCATGGTATATGGACACATCATCGTATTCTATCTTATATCCCACCCATCCTTCTTCTTTTGGGTGGTATGGCTTGTCAAGATTGTATGCAGGATAAGCTCTTATTTTGATTCCGTCTTCTGTTATCTCCTGTCCAGACCTCATCAGTACTATCTTACCGGGATCTAGTTTTATTATCTTGCTGTGAGCGTCAGGAGTGCATATCACTACAGTTTTATTGCCTATCAGCTTTTCGAGAGTTTCCATGTCAAGATGGTCAGGATGAGTATGCGTTATCAGTATCATATCCGCTTTATTATTACCCTCAACCTTGTAAGGGTCGATATAATATGTTTTTCCTTTAGATATAATCTTGTAAGTACTGTGTCCGAGCCAGTATAATTGTGTTTGTATTTTCATGCTATTTCACAGCCCGTCATATCACTTAGCTGTGCCAAACTTTGTCTACCTTCAAATCGGGTATTATTATATTCCCATGTGGGAACTCGAGTTATATTAAGATTTCCGCATTCAGGACTTATGCTTTGTCTTCCCATTCCCGAGCATTCGACGTATGGGAGGAGTCTTTGTGATTTTTGGAATAGGTCTTTTTGCTGTTGACAGTCAGGACACCATGACGTGCCATAGAATATTGCTCCCGAGTCTGATATGCACTGCGCAAAGTCATCAAGCTCTCCAGGAGTAGTTGCACTAATAAATCCGAATACGATGAGGCTGCCAACAACAATAAACAGGCTACTATAGAGTATAATCCTTCTCATTTTTTCTTTCTTTTGTCTTCTTATCATTCCAGCCTTTTTGTCCTGCAATGCCATTATCTTCACCTATGATAGTGCATCTACCATTTATTTATATATATTGTGCTATTATGGTGTGGCGAGCTTATCTCTTATTATGCGCATGTATTCTATAAGGAGGTCTTCTCTCATAGCATTCGCCATAATATGCAGTCCTATGGGCATTCCTCCAATACTTCCTGCAGGATATGATGCGGCGCATATTCCTGAAAGGTTAGCCGGCAGTGTTAGTGCGTCTTCAGCATACTCCTCTTCAGGACTTGTATCTGAATCAATTTTTCGGGCTATCCTTGGCACTGTAGGACTAATGATGATATCATATTCTTTGAACGCTTCAGTGAATCCTTTGGTAATGCTCTTTTTTACTGATAGTGCTTTTCTGTAGAATCTTGAATCATCCTCTGCAGCGGTTATTATGGATCCTCCTATTATCCTTCTTAATACTTCGCTGCCGCTCGCATCCTCTATCTTCTTGCCGTAACGCCTCCCATCATATCTTCGCGTACTTGAATAGAATTCTGTATATACCAAAGGGTAGTATGCTGCTATTCCTAATGGTATGTCTTTTATTGTTATTTTTTGGTTAACCCCTAGTGTTTTTCTTAACTTCTCGAACCATTCTAAAATATTGTTTTCTATCCTTATGCCATCAGTGTCAAGATAACCTATCCTCAACTCTTTTGTTACATTATTATTGTCATTATCATCTTCATTCATCTTATCGTATGAGGCCGAGTCTTTATGCGATGCTCCCATTATAGTATTCAAAGCATTTTTAGCATCGTCTATGTTGTTGGCAAAAACGCCTATTTGGTCTAAGCTCATAGAAAGGTCTACTAAGCCGTGTCTTGATACTCGTCCATAAGAAGGTTTTATTCCTATTACTCCGCAGTGGCTTGCAGGATTTCTTATGCTTCCTCCAGTATCAGAGCCGAGGCTTATATCTGCCATTCCTGTCGCTACTGCTGCTGCGCTACCACTGCTGCTGCCTCCTGATATTCTTGTGTGGTCATAAGGATTTATTGTAGGGCCGTAAGCGCTATGGGTTCCTGAACTGCCGCATGCAAACTCGTCACAATTAGCCACTCCTATAATAAGTCCGTCTTCCTCTTCTATCATCCTAACTACATCACTATCATAAGTTCCCATGTAACCTTCGAGTGTCTTGGAAGCGCAGCTTAGAGGATAGCCTATCTTTGATATATTGGCTTTTATTACTATTATTTTTCCTGCAAGAACGCCCGCACTGCCATTGTTCATCTTTTCTTTTATTTGTATGGCTTTTTTTTCCAAGACCTCTTTATCTTCTACGTATAATAAGGCGTTTATTTCTTTGTTCTTATCGCTAATCGCCTTTAGTTTGCTGTTAAGATTCTGCATAATATCCAATCATATCACCAGTGTTTCTTCTCTGCAATTATGCTGCTTCCGTCATGTTTAGGAGCATTTTTTAGCATCCTCTCTTTGAACCCTGGATTCTCTATGGTGTTGGGTTCTCTTATGGTCTCATCTCTTTCAAGAAATATTTGGTCGTCTTCCTTATATTCTTCGAGCTGTTTTCCAAATACGCTTAGTATTCTCTTGACGTCCTCTTCTGCCAGTCTCATAATCTCTTCTTGTTCCATAATATTCCCCTGGTTTGGCATAGTATTGTTATTGTATTTAATAACTGAATTGTTCAATGCACAACCTATTTAAAAAAGAGTGGTTATTCGGCTGTATGGAAAAAATCCTTACTAAGTCATCTTATATTGCAGGTCTTGGATGCAAGGCTTACTTGTGGATGCTTATTAATCAAAAAGAAAGCGTTATTGTTCATGATGCTGTTGCCAAGTCAAGGATGGATGACGGCAGGTTAGTGGAAGAGCATGCCAGAAGGCTTTATGATAATGCTATTAGTCTAAATAATTATGGTTTTATGGACAACATTGCGAAGACGAGAGAGTTATGCAATAATAACATGTTGTTGGAAGCAGGTTTCCTGCATGATAGGTGCTATGCAAGAATAGACATCCTTATTCCTAATAATAAAGGTCATGATATTATTGAGATTAAGAGCACTACCAGGCCAAAGGAGATTCATTATGAGGATTTAAGGTATCAGAAGCACGTAGTGGAATCGTGCGGTATTAGTGTCAATAGATGTATGATAATCCATTTGAATCCCGATTATGTAAGGAAAGGCGATATTGTGCTAAAAGACCTTTTTGTAACTTCAGACGTAACTATTGAGGTTGACAGTATCGGCGATATCAGCGATAGGATTAGTGAAATGATAAGTATTATTGACCAGGAATATTGCCCTGAGTTTGTACCTGAAAACATACTCTCAGAGTATTCCAATCCTTTAATAGAAGAATTTTATGATACTCTTCCTGCAGGAAGTATTTTTGAGCTTAACAGGATTAGGAAGGCTGAAGCACTAAGATTATGGAATGATGGTGTAAGGCTTATAACCCAGATTCCAGCAGAATATCCTTTAAGCCAGAGCCAAAAGATACAGCTTGGAAGTCAACAAGAAACTGTGATAAACCACACCAAGATTAAGGATTTTATTGACAGTCTTGAATATCCGATATCTCATATGGATTTTGAAGCATTCCAGTCTCCCATTCCATTGTATGATAATACGAGGCCATACCAGCAGATACCATTCCAGTATTCTATTCATATAGAGTATGAAGACAATATTGTTCATAAGGAATACCTGCATGAAGGTATGGATGATCCTAGAAGAGACTTCATATCAAGACTGTTTTCTGATATTCCTGATAGTGGAACGATCCTCGTATATCATGAGGGCTTTGAGAAGGGAAGGCTAAGAGAAATAGCAAGAGACTATCCTGAATATGCTGACAGGATTAATACAATATTGGGCAGGATTAAGGACTTGATAGTTCCTTTCAGGAACTTCTATTATCATGACAAGAATCAGAAGGGTAGCAATAGCATTAAGGCTATTCTACCATTGTTTGATTCTACTAATCATTCAAGCCTTAATGTAAAGGACGGCAGTCAGGCCATGATACTATATAAGGAGCATAGGCATGACATGCCGCCTGATATCCGTAAAGATTTGTTGGAATACTGTTGCATGGATACTATGGGTATGGTAATAATACTCAAGGGTCTTAGGAGCATTATAAAAAAATGAGATAATATTATAAACTCGTAGCTGATTAATAATAGTATGCCCCAAAAAAAGAAGTCTGACAAAAAAACGGTAGAAGGAGAAAAACATACTATAGGTCATGAGATTAGCAGCGGTGTTAGAAGCCTTTTCGATACTGTCAAGAGCAGGATAGTATCTGAACTTAAGATTGCTTCTGAACGTGCAGGAAAGGATATCTCAAGGCTTGGAGCATCCTTGTTCTTTTTTATGCTAGGAACAGTATTCGTTGCAATAGGCCTGGTGAAGTTTTTTGAGTATTATGTCCACATAGACGCTTCAATGGCATACGCTCTTGTAGGAATAATACTATTAGTGGTAAGCCTTGGCATAAGAAAGCCGAGGTCCAATAAGTAACGTTCTTTTTATAACAAAACCTATATAAAAAGACACCCAATAGTATTGTAAAGAGGTATTCCAATGTATTTTTGGCATAATGAGAGTTTAGCACTAGAATTGAGAAAAGGGCTTGATGAACATTCCAGGTTCAGATATTTCTTGTTGGTTGTGGCATTCTATTATGTCCTATTTGAGCTCATATCTAGTAATGGGTCTGGAACTGTATTCAATCCTTTGGCCGGAATAGTGGGCATAGGGATAATAGTCATAGGCATATACAATTCTTTTATGAAGAACATGGCAGGCGACGGCAATGATTTTATAGGAAGGTTCATGTGTCTGGCATGGCCGATAACTGTGAAGTCGTTTGTGTTTACTACCCTGATCATGATACTGTTATTGTTGGGATTATACAGGAATCTAGACTATAATATTATATTGGACTATTCTTTTGTTTTTGGACTATTATTCCTATTATCATTCTTTTATCATATGTATATTGGCATTAGAATTGCATCTACAGTAGTCAAGAAAAAGAAAAGCGGCAAGAAGAAGAGTCCTAAGAAGTGATATTGATGTATGAGATAGTAATAGGAAGGAATCAGAAGGACAGGGATAAGTATGCCTTAAAAGGCACCGTTCCTATAGCAAAGCATTATGTCAGGATGGGTCAGGTCTCCAGTCTTGCCAATCCTGTTTATATCGATGCTGTCAAGAGTCATGTAATATTTATTTGTGGTAAGAGAGGCAGTGGTAAGAGCTATACTATGGGAAGCCTTGCCGAGGGTATTGGACTATTGGACTTGGAAGTAAGACAGAATATTGCTACGCTAATATTTGATACTATGGGAGTTTTTTGGACTATGAAGTATCCTAACAAGCAGGATATTAAGCTTGTAGAAGAGTGGAATTTGGAAGAGAAAGAATTCAATGTTAATATACTGGTGCCTTACGGCTTATATGATGGTCTTAAAGAGCAAGGCCTTCCAGTGGATGCGCCCTTTTCCATACCTATATCTGACCTTGATGGTAATAGTTGGTGCAGCGTATTCGATATTGATCCTATGACTCCTGCTGGCGTTTTCATACAAAGGGTTATTGATAAGGCTGGCTCTGAATCCAGTTTTGAGGCTATCGAAAGAGAGGCTATGAATACTCCGGCTGAGGAGCATATCAAGATGTTGTGTCTCAACCTTTTTGGAACTGCCAAGACGTGGGGTATTTTTTCTGATAAGGGAACTCCCATGTCAGATCTTATCAAAGCAGGAGAGATTACAGTGCTTGACATTAGCTCTTACGCTTCTACATCCCAGTCGCAGTCTCTTAGAGGCTTGATAATAGCATTATTCTGCCAAAAGATATTCGAGGAGAGGATGAGAGCGAGGAAGATAGAGGAATTCGAGTCTGTAAAAAAGTCAATAAAATACTATGTTGGTCGTACAGAAGAGAAGAAGATGCCCATGGTATGGCTTTTTGTAGACGAGGCCCATGAGTTTCTTCCCAAACATGGCCAGACTCTTGCGTCAGGGCCTCTAATTACGTTGCTTAGAGAGGGCAGGCAGCCAGGTATTAGCCTAGTACTCGCTTCACAACAGCCAGGCCAAATTCATACCGATGTCCTAACGCAATCCGACATAGTGATATCGCACAGGCTTACAGCCAAGATTGATATTGATGCTCTCGGACTATTAATGCAGTCTTATATGAGAGAAGGATTAGATAAAGTAGTTAATAATCTTCCAAGGGTTAATGGCTCTGCAATAATATTTGATGACTCTAATGAGCGCATGTATCCTTGCCAGATACGCCCACGGTATACGTGGCACGGAGGTTCTAGTCCAAGCGCTATAAGAGATGATGATAAGAGATTGTTCTGATAATGGATTATTTTTTCTTTCTGGCACTACTGCCTTTTTTTGTCATTCTATTCTTCTTCCTTTTTTCAGGGTTTGCCAGTGCAGGTACTTTCTGGTATGCTTTTTCGCTTTCATGGAATAGCTTGTGGAACACCTTATAGTGTTTCATCTGTAGTACAGCATATATTGTGAGGCCTCCGAATATTCCTACGAAGTATTCCCCTATAGCAAGGCTTATGGCCACTCCTGAAGTGGCCCATAATGATGCTGCTGTAGTAAGGCCTCTTACTATGTCTTGCTCCCTGAATATTGTTCCAGCTCCCAAAAATCCTATTCCAGTAACTATTCCTGCGATTATTCTTGCAGGATCGTCAGGAAAAATGTTCATTGATGCCTGGCTCATTATCAATGCTCCTAATCCCACTAGGAGGTGTGTTCTTAGTCCTGCGGGCCTGTGTATCTTTTCTCTCTCATACCCTATAAGTCCTGCCAGAAACAATACTAATATGCACTTTATTACGAACTCGTATGGCATGCTCATTAAGTCTATCATTATAATATCCTACTAGTCCAGGCCCTCATTTATCATTTGGATTTCTCTGGATAATGATAATGCTGCACCCACATACATTAGGAGTCCTGCAAGGCCAGTGATAAATCCTATGCTCACGCTTATGGTTCCTGAAGAAACGCTTAGGCCGCCGAACAAGAACAATATTACTCCTGATATCATTAGTTTATCATTGTTATTCATTAGTGTAAATAAGTCATTCATATAAACACCTCAATAATTCTATTATTGACCTTTTTATATACTTTTCTCATGATGAGGCCTTGTAGTAAAAGTGTGCGACAGCCGTCAGCTGGAGCAAGAACAT
>JBLKOQ010000037.1:0-8744 GCA_047602885.1 Candidatus Woesearchaeota archaeon
CATCACCCAACTCACCATAACGATTCCATCCCCAGCACAAAACCCTACTATCATTAGCACGAACACCACAAGAATGATACCTACCAGCACTAACACTCACAAAACCACTAGAATCAGAAGTCAAAGTAGGATTCTCACGCTGATCAGTAGTACCATCACCCAACTCACCATAACGATTCCATCCCCAGCACAAAACCCTACTATCATTAGCACGAACACCACAAGAATGAGCTTCACCAGCACTAATACTACCTTCCTTAAAATACACGCCCCGATACTCTACAGTACCGTTCTTCTTCCACTCATAATCGAAACGAGTAACATTCCCATCACCACTAGCATTACAATAACCAACGAGATCCTCACTCGAAAAAGCTTGAGGACTCGGAATAATACCTACAGAATCAACCGAGACATCCAAGAAAACAATATCACCGTCCTCATCCTCACCCTCATCTACTATCCTATCATCCCATAGACTATTAGTCTCTTCTCCAAGCAACGCGCGACTAACGTTCAGCACACTATAACTGACATTCTCGTAATAATCTCCTGTATGAACGATCCTGCTAAAAGCACCCTCTTTGCCAACACCCTCAGATAATAATACTGATACTCCTGCACTGACTGCTGGACTACTAAAACTAGTACCGGTATAACCAGCAAATTCACCAAGAGCGCCGAATACTGAAAGACCTTGAACAAAACTACTCCCAGAAACCAATTCACCATCTAAATCAACTCTCGCAACCGATAATACGTCAGGACTGCAAGCAGGCATACGAACCGTTCCAGGACCATCATTACCAGCAGCCGCTACAACCAACATACCAGACTCAGACAGCTCGGAAATCACATCAGAGACCGGATGAGCAGAGCAGAATCCATCATACGAGCCCGAACCAAGGCTCAAAGACACCACATCAGAATCATACTCAGAACACAACTCCAACGCAGAAATCAAGTCAGACTCATACGCCACGCCATCACGATCAACCTTCACGAACACATACTCGGCCCCAGGAATCAACCCCGTAATCAACCTACTAACCAAAGTACCATGACCAACAGTATCTACAAAAGGACCATCATCAACACTAACAACACTATAACTAACACTAGAATCAATCTGATCTAAATCTACACCTGAATCAACAACACATATTCTTACACCTGAACCATAACTCCCTTCAGGGAACGAATGGTATGACTGATAATCACTAGTATCATAAAAGAATTCTATAGGCTTATCCTCATACAACCCTATAACAGTATCATCATCCAATAAGCTATCAAGAATCTGATTATCTACTATCTTAGACTCTACCATTCCTCTAGCTCGAGCAATAACACCTGCTACTCCTACACCCTCATAACTAATCCTATCATCAATTAGACTCTCATCCCTAACTACCAGCACTCTTACATTCTCATTCCTAATCTTCTCTTCTAACCCAGCTTCTATAAACCTCCCTCTCACACTAATATCATCTATAAATCCGTCGATAATCTCATCTGTTATAATCTCATCATAATACACTACAATACTGTCGATATGCAAATAAGCACTGCTCTGAATACTAATACTGCTAGTTTCCATACGAATATTACATCTTCCTAAACACTCATCATCCAATCTAACAAGCCTTTCCTCAGCACCAGTAAAATCATAAGGCAACATTCTGCTAAAATCATAATCGTCAGCTTTGGCCAATACTTCTCCTCTATCAGAACCTGCTCTCTGCCTATCCAACACCAAATAATTGGGATTTTCATCCACACTCTGCAATAGATAATTATCACAACAATCTACAGTTCCCTGACAGAATAAGTCAACATAATCTCCAACTATACTCCATAACACACAAGAAGCATTGGTCTCAACATAATAGTCTACAGCGCCATGTCTTCCTACAATGCCATCATTATCAATATCATAAGGACCATCACCATACCTCAACAGAGTCATATTAGCCAAGTCTTTTTCTATCACACCACTTTCAATTTCTCCAGCACCAATAGCCATGCCAGTAATAACATTGCTTCTCAAACTCAAATCATGACTAATAGTACCACTATCAAGCCTTGCTATAATACTAGAATCTTTGCTCGCGATATAATAACCAACAACCACTATCCCTCTAACAATAACATTATCTTCCAGCTCTAAAGTATAAGTTTCTTGTGGCAACACTACCCTTTCCACGTCATAAGTAACATTACTAACACTGCTCCCAAACACAGCATAACCTGTAATAGTAGGCTCAGTATGCAATAGCAATAATAGAGTTGTCACTAACACTACTCCTAAGAGTATTTCAGGCCAAGGCCTCTTAGTCTCAAAATCCCCTTTCATACCCTATACTATTTTCCGTCGAGTCATTTATAAATATTCCTATAAGAATTCTATGAGCCCAATCTCACTATGATATCGGAACGTATTTTCTTACTTCCAGGCTGTCAAACCACAGTATCTCTTCTTCATGACTTTCAAGTAGTGGTTCAGTATAGGTTTCTATATCAACAAACGCTCCATTTAATAGCCATATGCTATCATATTCTTCTTTCATCGCCCATCTGATGCATTCAGGATGCTCACAAACCCTTGTTTCTCCAAAATAATAGCTCTGATCAGCTACTATGCTTATTATCATAGGATTATCATATCCTAGTATCATTTCAGAAGCGCTCTTATAGTCTTGTGATATGAATGTACTAGGACTATAGGGTATGGCTATTATAGCTATTATTAGTATTATGATATACCATGCTCCTATCGCCCTTCGGGCTATCATAAGCATTGCTATAGGTAATATTGCTATAGTATAGTGGGCTTGCATTATCGGTCTTATCAGGCTTATTATCATAGGCGGCAATAATGATGATCCTATTATGATTAGTTCCATCATAGGAATCTTGTATATTAGTATTATCCATGCCAATCCTATTATGGGGATGGTACTTCCAAGTGAGCCCGCAAGAAATTCTAATAGAGCATATTCTCTTATCCATCCTCCTCTATTAAAGTCTATATGGTATGCATGATATAATACCCATGAACCCACCACCGCGATCCATATTGCTGCATAATAGTATGATTCTCTCTTCTTGTTCTTTATTATATCGTATGCATGGTATCCTATAGACGCGAATATCCCATAATAGTGTGTCATGCTCATCAGTATAGTAGGTATATAGGTGTGTCTTTTGTCTTTAACAGCATAGTATAATGCTATGCTCCCGAATAATAATAGGAGTGAATAGCTCCTTGTAGTAGTGCTTATATCATGTACTATAGGACTAAGACTCATTAAGAGTCCTGCCTTAAAGCTTATCAGGCTGACTATTATTATAGCTGTTCCTCCTGCTATCAGGCTTAGGCTCCGAGTCGCTAGTTCAGTATCTCCGAATATTCCTATCCATCCCTTTAATACAAGTGTATATATTGGAGGATGAACATCTATTAGCAGTTCGTTTAGTGTCTTAGCGTCTCTTACAGAGAATATCTCGTCTATCCAATAACTCTGTGTTATTCCTGGCAATGATAATAGTAGGAAGATGATTAATGGTAATAATATTCTTAGATTAGCTAATTGTGTTTTTATCATTGGAGCTCTTTAAGAAACCTTCTTATAGTCTTTATAATATGTTCTTCTTGTGTCTGTAATATTCTTGCTGATTCTGATAATATATCGTTATCAGTAATATCACTGCGTACTAACGGCAATAGTCCTTCTTTGTTCTTTGTTTTTTTTGCTTTCTTCCATTTAACAAATAGTTCTTCGCATCTCCCAGGTATCATATTCTCTTCGCATTCTAACAACCGACATATCTCTCTAATAATATTATTCCTCTCTTCTATAAGTTTTTTTGCTGCTCCTCCCGCCGTGAATTCTATTCTTACTACTCCGTCTGATATGCGTGTACTCCTTATTATCCTTATAGCCCCTACTTCTAAAGTACGATCAACATGTGTTCCTCCGCATGCCTGTACGTCTATATCCCCTATCCTTACTATTCTTAGATTATCTCCTGGTACTGCTCCTCCCTGGTATATTGTAAAGCCATGCTTCTTTTCTGCCTCGTCTCTTCCCATCCATTCTTTTTGTATGGTAATATCCTGTTTTATTATGTCATTTGATATTCTTTCTATCTCTTTTTCTTCTTCTATTGTTAGTGATTGGTAGTGTGTGATGTCCAGTCTTGCCTTGTCTGTTCTCTTCTCTGCTCCCGCCTGCCATATATGGTCTCCTAGTACTCTTTTAGCTGCTATTCCTATAATATGTGTTGCACTATGATGCTGTGTTAGTTGCATCCTAGTATTCCCGTCTATAATGCATGATACCTTATCTCCCACAGTTAATTCATGTTCTCTCAGAGTGTGGACTATTGCTCTTCCTTCCTTACTCACTCTTATTATAGGATGCCCGTTTATTGTTCCTTTATCGTGCATCTGTCCTCCTGAAACAGGATAATAGTATGTCTTGTCTAGTACTATGTCATTTCCTATTGCTGCTATTATAGTAGCTTCAAATACTGTCTTCTTCCAGTCATCATAATATAATGGTATGCTCTCATATCCCGAGAATCTGTTATCTACACTTCTTCCTCTCCTGACTGTCTTATTCTCTGATAGTTCTGCATAGAAGTTAGGAGGAATATTAACAATAGTTCCCTGACTTATAGCCTCTTCTCTTATCTCATCAGGCGTAATACCATGACTCTCATAAGCCGTTATCATATCCTTAACGTTTGTCTTATTGTCTTTTATCATTCTTCCTATGATCTTCTTGTTCCTAACAGACAATTCATTATACCTTTTGATTTCCACGTCTATAATCTTTGCTACTTGTTCATGCTTGTCTTCTAGCTCTTCATATTGTCTCTTATAGTATTCTGCATGCAATTCGAATAGTTTTAGGAAATCAAACTCCCATCCGTAAGCTTTCTTTAGGCTTAGCGCTCTTCTCAGTATTACTCTGAGGTTATGGCCTCCTCCTACATTGCTAGGCAATGCGCCATCTCCTATAGCCATTAATAGTGTTCTTGTATGTTCTGCTATGCTGTATAATGCGCTTGCAGGCTTAACATTCTCTTTTAATACTCCTAGGTCTATACTCATCTTTGCTGCTACATTATTCCATGCTTCTTCCATATTATTGACTTCGTCAGCATTCAGCAGGCTACTGTAATGGAGGAATCTTTTCATTATGCTATCATCATATTTTATTCCTGTATTCTGATGGAGCCATTTCATTACTGTAGGGAATGCTACTTCATAACTGGTTGTTTTTCCTTTAGTAAACCATGCATTCCTCTCCTGTCCCATACCCATATCCAATACTTTTAGTGAGAGTTCTCTAGGGCCATTAGGAGTTTGTTCATACTGCATGTACACCTGGTTTCCTAGTTCTAATCCTCTGGAAAAGAATTCTATGCAGCTACCATAATTTCCTCCTCCCGCCCATGCATCCTCCTGATAAGATATTTCTTTATTGCTAAGTCCTATTCCTTTATTGAGCCATTCGTGTATATCCATAAAATATTTTTCTTGATCCCATTCTTTGGGTGGCATGAAAGCATGTTGTCCTATCATTACGAATCCTGTATAATGGCTTCCTGTTATTCCTACATTGTCTATATCGTTGAATCTTAGGCTGAACTGAGGCACTACTAGTGGATTTGCAGGAGGCCTTATAGACCCCGAAACTACATGGGGCTGAAAGTTGTATATAGAGGCTTGTACGAAGTCAGTGTCATCCCTCCATCGTGCAACCACAGGATACCTCTTTATAGGTGTGTATCCAAGATCCTGAAACATTTTGCTAAACTTCTCCCATACTCCTATATAATCAAGGTCGTACCTTGCAGGGCTCTCGTCTATGAAAGAGAATCCTCCCTGGCATTGCGGGTCGCCACATACCTCCTTATTATCAGCAGTCCAATAGTATGCATTGCATTTAGGGCATTTCTTTCTCTCAAAACCCTCATTTGTCAATACGCTGGTAGGATAATACTTGTCTGGGTTCTTTGAGGCTGTCTGTTTGAACGCCTTTTTTTGTTCTTTGTCTGATAGCATGACCATATCTAGAGTCATATGAATAACCTTATAAATATTGCCTGATTATATAGTATCATGGCAAGGAGTGTGTTTGAGAAGAGGATGGAATATCAGGGCGGGGTTGCGTTGATGTCCATTGCTATAGTGGCAGTGCTTTCTGTGCTTATTTATAACAGGATTGTGACTGTCGGTATCGACGTTGATTTTATAGTGTCTCTTTTAAGCATGGGCATGGGAATATTAGTGGTGCTAATGACTCTTAGGACATTATTCCATTCTTCTGCTCATATATGATCTTCATATATAATTGAGGTTAGTTTTATAATATACCCCTATTATTCTATTGTAATGGCTATGAAGAGAATAATAGGAATAGTGCTTGCTGCTGGCAGGGGTACTAGGATGTATCCTTTCTCAGATACTATTCCTAAGGTCATGATACCTTTTTGGGGCAAGCCATTATTGGCATATCATGTCGAAGAATTCCTTGACGCAAAGATTAATGATATCGTGCTGATATGCTCAAACGATAATATTGGGATGATCAAGGATTACTTCTATACTAATTATCCTGCTGCTAATATTGCTTATGCTATCCAGGAGTCTCCTCAGGGCCCTTCTAGTGCCATCGAGTCAGCCTCCAAGTATATCATCAATAGTATGGGTCTTATTAAGTTTGGGGATAATATTACTAGTATTAGCTTGACTAAGGCATTATTGGAAAACTATAATGGCTATTCTAATGGGATTATTACTCTTAGGGAAGTCGAGAATCCTAGTGATTATGGGATCGCTGTAATAGAAGATGACAGTATTGTAGAGTTGGTTGAAAAGCCCGATAATCCACCTACAAAACTTGCTAGTATGGGAGGATTCCTCTTAGACAGCGACATACTATTAAGTGCTATTAGGGAGTATGGTTATTATAGCACTAGGAACGGCGTTAAGGTGGAGATGCCACTCCCACAATTTTTTCTTATGCAGGGTTTGAAGCTCGGTTATGCTATACTAAACGAGCCAGTACTTGATGTAGGCAGGCCTTTTGATATTATTATAGCTAATAAGCTCTTCTCTGACAATAATGGTTCTTCAGTCTCTTATATTGGAGATGATGCGAGGATAGGAAAGAACTGTGTAATTAAAGGTGCTTGCAGCATTGAAGGGACTCTCGGAGATGATTGTATTATAGAGGATTCTTATATTATGAAAGGCTCATGCATAGGTAAAGGAACTCTAATATCAAGATCTGTTATAGGGGAAAATGTTAGTATAGGCGATAATGCCAGTCTTGTTTCTGGAATGTCTACCGTTATTATTAAGGGCAAGCCTGTAAAACCCAATATGCCTATAGGGAGTTTTATAGGCTCTAATGCTGTTATCAGGGATAATGCTGTTGTGAACCCTGGGATTATTATTAGTCCTGGGAGCAGGATGTGATATTATGCCTTCTTATGACGAGCAGATAAAGTCTTTGGAAGATGAACTAAAAAAGACTAAGTATAATAAGAGGACGCAGCATCATATTGGACTTGTAAAGGCCAAGATTGCAAGGCTTAAAGAGAGGCAGGCAGGCCGTTCTAAGTCGTCTCCTTCCGAGGGTTTTGCCGTTAAGAAGAGCGGCAATGCTACTGTAGCATTGCTTGGTTTTCCTAGCGTTGGGAAAAGCACACTGCTTAATGCTCTTACCGATGCTGATTCTAAAACCGCTTCTTATGCTTTTACTACTGTTACTGTGGTTCCTGGAATGATGGAGTATAAGCATGCCAGGATACAGATTCTTGACTTGCCGGGTATTATTAGGGGCGCTTCTAAAGGGAGTGGCAGGGGAAGAGAGGTTATTAGTGTTCTTAGGCAAGCTGATTTGGTGCTTATAGTATTGGAGCCCGGCAATACTGAAGAACAGTTGGATGCTCTGAGACGTGAAGTGTATGATTCGGGTATTAGGCTTGATGAGAATGTTCCTGATGTTAAGCTTACAAAGAATGCTAAAGGAGGAATTACGATTTATAGGACTGTAAGAACTGGTATTGACAATAAGACTATAGAATCTGTGCTAAGAGAATTTAGGATTCCTAATGCTACTATAATATTGAGGCAGGATATTAGTGTGGACCAGCTTATCGATGTTATAGAGTCAAATAAGGTTTATACTAAGTCGTTGGTAATAGTCAATAAGATTGACATGCTTTCTTTGCCTGAAGCTGAAAAACTGATAGGAAGAGTAGGTGCCAGTCTTGGTATTAGTGCGAGTACAGGCCATAATATTGGTGTTCTTAAAGACCATATTTTTGATAGTCTGGCATTCATCAGAATTTATCTTAAGGAGGTAGGTAAGAAGCCTGATATGGACATTCCTTTAGTATTATCAGGAAAGGTTAGTGTGAGGAGTGTTTGTAACAGTCTTCATAGGGATTTTGAGGACAAGTTCAGGTTTGCGAAGGTCTGGGGTAAATCTGCTAAGTTTGACGGGCAGAAAGTCAATATTGATCACCTGCTGTCTGACAATGACGTTCTTGAAATAACGCTTGTTTGAGAGAACAAAAAATTTTTTGGTTGACAACTGCACTATTTCTTCTTTACTGCTCTTCTTACAACCTTCTTCTTGACTGCAGGCTTCTTAGCAGTTGTCCTCCTGACAGTCTTCTTCTTTGCTGCAGGCTTTCTAACAGCCTTCTTGACCGTC